>NZ_JAPQLF010000090.1:0-3786 GCF_028982105.1 Wolbachia endosymbiont of Drosophila bicornuta
CTACTGGCCTGCTATAGCCATAAACACATATCTTATCGCATTCGGACTATTATAAGAAAGGCTATAAATTCTATTTACTTGATGTATATCGAGCAAAGCTTGAGTACCCAAAGCTTAAAGAGCAAGTTCTGTCACTAGCTGCAAGATGGACGCCACACGCAATTTTGATCGAAGCAAAAACTAGTGGTCAACAATTATAGCTCTTTTTACAATAATCCGAACAGGTCATAATATGCTACTGCTCTACCATAGCCATAAGCACATATCTTATCCTATTCGGACTATTGCGAGAAGTGCTATAACACAAGAGCTAAAGGCAAATAGCGATCTACCGATTATCGAAATAATTCCACACAATGACAAACTCACTCGATTTTATCAAATTGTTCCGGTGATAGAGTCTGGCAGGGTTTTTCTGCCACAGCAAGCGGTATGGCTCAGCGATTTCGAATATGAAATTTTAATGTTCCCAGAAACTCGCCACGATGATCAAGTGGATAGTACGGTGCAATATCTGCAATGGATGAGAAAAACTAACACCAGTGCTTTCAGGGTCAGGGATTTTGGCTCCAACCCTAATAAAACACTTGGGTGGATATCTAAAAACCTAAATTTATTTTCTCAAAGCCCCTGATACAGGCTCTACCTCACACTCTTTAACCTCTGAATGGACACTTTCCTTTGAAGGGACACTTCCCTTATGTTGCGCAGCAGGAGAACCCGTAGAACAAAAACCACTATCTCTATCAACTGCTGTTTTAGAACTAGAGTTATCAGATCTATACTCTACAGGTAGTACCTCCCCTTTCCCCGAAATAGTACCTTGTGAAGGGCCTGGATCACCATCTAGAGAACTTACAGGAGAAGTCTCTTTTGAGGGTGAATTATTTTCTGCTCTTACTATATCTGACAATGAAGAAAATAATCTAGACACAGATGATTTTTTAGTTACAGGAGTTTCAGGAGTACTGCGCGCTGTACCACGCCCTTCATCATGTCGCTTAAGGTTTACGTCATATTGCTTACTAAAAGTTGAAGAGAGCCATTTTTTCATTTTTTGAACACCACCCCCATGTTTCTTCGGAGATTTACTATCTTGTGACTTTGCTTCAGAACACTCATCACTAGAAACCCAAGAATTTAAGGACATTGAATTCTTCCATGCTCTAGGAGAAGAAATCGATGATGATCTACTCAAAGATAGCTGTGATTGACCACAAGTGGATTGACTTGAATCTATTTCCTCCGGCACCAACTGAAACAGCCCCCTTTTTCCTCCCTCTCTTTCTGATACTTGCCTGGGAGGCCTCTCTAACCCTTCATCACGACTTCGCTTGGGAAACTCCCGTGTCGGTGATGGTTCAGTTAATAGCGTTCGAGGAAGCTCAGGGTCAATGGCCAGTTCATGGTCTTTGTTGATTACAGAGCTTTCTATTATTTTAGTTATCACACAGTGAGAAATGTATGGATTGGAAAAGTCTATGCTATACAGTCCATTACCTCCATTTATTGCTAATTCCCCCTGGGTTCCACCATAAAGATCATTAAATACAGCACCATTAAATGCATGATTTAGTTTAAGAGCTTCTTCATTTGTCAATATCCGCTTTCTTCCGCCATTTAATACAAGAGGTATAAGAACTGAGGCCTCTTCTCTACCTAGAGGAGAAGCACATACAAAGCCAGCTATTATTATTTCCGTTGGTTGATCAATAAATTCCATTATCAACTCTTTAAATGCTTTTACATCACCACGAACTTTGCTATCAGCCTGGAGACCCATACCTTTAAGCCATGTAATATACCGTGCTACACTATCGATAAAACGAGCGTCATCAAAAACGTCCCTGATATATACACTATTGCCTTTAACCTTCAGAGGGTTCTTAAAACCATTCCTATACCCATATCTATTCTCCATACTTGACAAAAACTCACGCTCAAATTCCTCACGTAATTGTTTATTATCAAATTCACCACACCATAAATACTTTTTCTTGTTGAATGGTACGGCTGTGCTACTAACTCGCATATCTTCTAGAACACCCTTTGCAAGTGAAGCAGCCAAATGAGACTTTAAATTAAAAATTACACCTTGATCTACAGGTGCTACAAACTCAATTCTACCTTGCTTATCTACGGATCAGTCCCCTTTATAGATATAGTTAAATGGAAAAGACGTAACATCAAAATCTTTCTTGGCTGTATCCAATATTTCTTTATCATTACTTTCTTCAATGGCATAGAATTCACGTATTATCTTCCTTTTTATACTGTCCAGATATTCGCTACACTGATAATCCTTCATACCCTTATCAAATGAGACTACAATATAGTCCTCCCCGCCCCTGCTTTGCAGCGTAAAATTAGTTTTAACTGTATTACGAGCATAATTACGTACATTAAAAGCACTAACCAACGCTCTCACTACCTTTCTACCATACATACCAACCTCCCCATTTTTAAATTACAACAACTACCTTTCACTTAACGTTTCATAGAACTACCAGGTTCGTTTTTTTTCTGCTCAGACTGACGCCTCCTTTCTAGTAGCTCCTTGGCTTTATCACTATGATCATCATACCTCATTCCTCTTGCTCCCTGCACTATACCACCACCTGGTGCTGTATTATCACGCTTCCACTTTTCAGCATCAAAACCTTTTTTATCATTACCACTATGCATATTGACCACTAAGTAAAAATATTATGTAATTAACATACTAAAAATAAAATTAAGTGCAAGCACTTTTTTATATTTTTTTTCAAAAAATTTTATTCACTCTTTTTCATAAAATTCAATTTTCTAGATTCCGCTAACACGTAGCGGAATGACGAACTGTCGACACCTATCTATATGCCACTGGATTCCAGCGTCACGCACTGGAATGACAAGGTTATGGGTGTCATCCCAGTGCCCAGACACTGGGATCTAACTACCTTCATTATGGCGCCTTTCCTACTGACGGACCTTCTACACATTTCTCAACTTTTACATCATTAGTCAATTCTTTTGGTGGTTGAACATCACCCACAGAACCTTCATGCTCAGCACCGTTCCAAGTACCTATATTAAAATCAAATTCACAATCAGCAACAGAACTTTTAATGGATTGCTTTGTTGCAGATTCCAGAACAGGTTTTCCTGGAGCACTTCCGTTAAGTTGCCCTGGGTTAGAGACAGGACTCTTAGCAGATTGATTCGAAGCTTCTTTGCTGAAAATAAAGTTTGGAGCAGATTGGTTTGAACCTAAGTCGCTATCACTTCTCCAACCACTATCGCATCCATAACTATGCTTTATAGCTCTTTTTACAATAATCCGAACAGATCATAATATGCTACTGCTCTACCATAGCCATAAGCACATATCTTATCCTATTCGGACTATTGCGAGAAGTGCTATATTTGTTCCTGCCACGTCTCCGTTGCAGGCTTCTTCGGTGGACACACCTCTTTCTTCGGTTCCTCCGGCTTCGCTTTTTTCTCTTCTTCCACTTTTGGTTTTGTTTCTTTTACCTCGCGGTTCTCATTGTTTATAACCTCTTTAAATATAGGAGGCATTATAGGTTTTGGTAAAAGATCAAGTTCTGGTTTGCTCAGAACAACCGGTCTTACAAATCCTGGTGAAACTTCAAAAAGGAAAACTGGCACTTTAGGTTTTTCTCTTTCATCCACTTTCATTTCTACGTTTTCGCAAACTTCTTTATTTTCTTCCCTTAATGATGTTTTTTCTGCTTTTTTATCTTCTTTTTCTGTAGATGCCTCTACCGCAGCCGCCAACTCAAC
>NZ_JAPQLF010000091.1:0-9677 GCF_028982105.1 Wolbachia endosymbiont of Drosophila bicornuta
GTGCTTATGGCTATGGTAGAGCAGTAGCATATTATGATCTGTTCGGATTATTGTAAAAAGAGCTATAACTTGACGCGTATGGCTGTCATTCCAGTCTGGAATCCAGAGAAAAGGATGATGTCATCCCAGTGTCCCTGTAATGTCATTCCAGTGCTTGACACTGGAATCCAGCCTTTATTATGCAGCCACTTGGTTAAAATTAAGTCTTCTGGATCCAAGTAGTCAGGGCACTGGGATGACAAAGGAGGGCAGTGTCAGCTACTCGGATGACACCCTGCTGGTGGACAATGTTTGTATAGTTGTGCGTCACGCGCTGGAATGACGAATTATAGCACTTCTCGCAATAGTCCGAATAGGATAAGATATGTGCTTGTGGCTATGGTAGAGCAGTAGCATATTATGATCTGTTCGGATTATTGTAAAAAGAGCTATACTTAACCGCCATATCGTCACGGTATCTCCTAGCATAGATCCCGCTAACAAGTAGCGGGATGACGATTTTGTATCGGAAAACAAGTAGCATGACGATTTATCAAATGTTCCTTAGTTTCTCAAAAAAATCCTTTAACAAAAAAGAGCATTCTGTTTCTAATATCCCACCATAAACTTCAGGTATATGGCTGCAAAATTGAAATATCTTAGCACCATTTTCAATTCCTCCACCTTTTGGATTATAAGCTCCAAAGTACAATCGTTTAATTCTGGCAAAGGAAATAGCTTGAGCACACATCGGACATGGTTCTAATGTTACGTACATATCAGCATCACAAAGCGTGGGAGTTGAAAATGCTTGTCTGATCGCTAACATCTCTGCATGTGCAGTTGGATCGCTGGATATATTGTGTGCAGAAGAAATGATATTGTCTCCACTCACTATTACAGCACCTATGGGCACCTCATCATTTTTTTGAGCGAGTTTGGCTTGCTCTATGGCAAGCTCCATATATTGATACTTAAACACTAGGCACTTATTTCTTATCAATTGCTGCTTTAACGAACGACACGAAAAGAGGATGAGGAGAAAACGGCTTTGATTGAAATTCTGGATGAAACTGCACACCAATAAACCACGGATGACTCTCTAACTCCACTGCCTCTATGCACGTTCCATCTTCTGATATGCCACTGCATAACAGCCCATTTTTTTCTAAGTCATCTTTATAATCTGAATTGATTATGTACCTATGCCTGTGTCTTTCTGAAATAGTAGTGTTACTATATGCATCCATCATTTTAGAGTTTGCATTTATATTACATTTGTATGCCCCAAGTCTCATGGTTCCACCAAGATCGTCATCTTGATCGCCAGCTAACTTAACGATTGGATGTTTACAGTTACGAAATTCTTCAGAGTGTGCATCTCCAAGCTTAACAACATTACGAGCAAACTCAATAATTGCAAGCTGCATACCAAGGCAAATTCCGAAAAATGGGATATTATTTGTACGGGCATAATTTATTGCTAATATTTTACCCTCTACTCCGTCATCACCAAACCCCCCTGGAACAAGGATTGCATGAGAATTCTGTAATTTCTCTCCTATAAGTTTTTCATTTATAGGTTTTTCTTCCTTCTCTCTTGAGTTAACCCAATTTATCCTTACTTTGACTTTATTACTAATCGCACCATGATTTAATGCTTCAACTAGTGATTTATACGCATCAGGGAATTCGGTGTATTTTCCAACTATAGACACAGTAACTTCCTGTGTTGGGTGCCTTATGGAATGCACTATTTGATCCCATTCAGTCAAGCTTGGTCTTGGCTTACTTAAATGAAAGTGCTCCAAAATTTGCTTATCAAGCCCACATTGGCTATACAACACCGGTAACTCATATATATGACTCACATCAGGAGCAGGTATCACATTGGATAAAGAAACATTGCAAAGCTTAGCTATTTTCTCTCTTTGATTATCGAAAATTTCTTTCTCACTGCGGCATAATATAATATCTGGTTGTAACCCCGCGGAATTTAACTCTCGAACTGAATGCTGCGTTGGCTTTGTCTTTAATTCTTGCGCTGCGGTAAGATATGGTATTAAAGTTAAGTGAATAAGGATAACTCTTTGTTTTCCTAATGTGTAGTTAACTTGGCGTATAGCCTCCAAAAATGGTTGGCTTTCAATGTCACCTACAGTTCCACCTATTTCACATATTACAAAATCTAAACCTTCCGTACTATTAAAAATGAACGATTTGATCAAATCTGTTACATGAGGAATGACTTGCACAGTTTTGCCCAGATAATCACCACGCCTCTCTTTCTTCAATAACTCATGATATATCTTACCAGTTGTTATATTGTCATCTTTTGTTGCTTTAATTCCAGTAAAACGCTCATAATGCCCAAGATCCAAATCAGTTTCAGCACCATCTTCGGTAACAAATACCTCTCCGTGCTGAGTTGGGTTCATTGTCCCAGGATCAATGTTGAGATACGGGTCAAGTTTTCTGATACGGATCTTAAAACCGTGAGCTTGAAGAAGCGCACCAACACTCGAAGCAACTAAGCCTTTACCAAGCGATGACACAACTCCACCTGTGACAAAGATAAATTTAGCTTCCTTCATTAATTTTCAAATGGAACAGAAGTAGATTCACTTTCTTGCTTTTTTTCTAATATAATTTTTTCTGCGATCGATTTTTTATGTACGTCTTTTGAACATAATCCTGACAATAGCAATGTGTTTATAATAAACAATCCAGCAACAATAGCCGTTATTCTGCTGAGCGGGTTTTCAGAAGATTTCACCGGAATCATCGAATTGCCCCCCTGTTGTGTATTACTAAAACCACTTAACGAACTACTTCCAGGCGGCTGCAAGAGCACTAAAATTACTAACACAACAACCAATATTATTTGAAATATACTTAATACCGCTACTGACATTATAGATAGGGCTGAAAATAAAAATCTTAGCAGTACAAAGCACGTAAGTCAAGAACATCTGTCACCCAAGTAGTTTGAAATCTAAGTATGTATTTACTGCTTACCTTATTTTGATTAACATATGCATAAGACTTTGGGCTTAACATGTATCACATTTTAAAATACAAAGATTATGAACCAAAAATAGACGAAAGTGCTTTCATCGCAGGTGGTTCGCATATCATAGGCAAGGTTGAAATAGGAAGAGATGCAAGCATCTGGTTTAATTGTGTAATCAGAGGGGACGTTGGATCAATAAAAATAGGTAATGGAACAAATATTCAAGATGGAACGGTAATTCATGTGGATAGAAACCCAGGTGGTGACACAATTATTGGCAGCATGGTAACAGTGGGACATTTTTGTGTGTTGCACGCATGCACGGTGCATGATAAGGCGTTTATTGGTATGGGCTCTACCGTGATGGACCATGCAGTTGTGGAGCCTGAAGCTATGGTAGCTGCTGGCTCACTGGCAACACACGGAAAAGTGATAAAAAGTGGGGAAATATGGGCTGTCAGGCCAGCAAAATTCTTCAAAAAAATGTCGAATGAAGAAATTAAACATATTACACAATCAGCACAAAATTATATTATGCTAATGAAGGAACATAAAAACTGAAGTTCGCTTCAAGTGTTTTACTTGACACGTACATTTCGGCTTAACCCTCGTTACTTCTTTTTCCCATTCTCATTTACTTCTTGTGCTTTTGCCCCATCTACTTGAGTACTAGGTAATACTGCATATGTAATACCACCGGCTACGAGTGCAGATGCTACTGCTATACCAATCATTACTAACATCTCTAACTTAACTGTACGTTCAAGCGCAGTAAATGCTATCAGTCCGGCAGCAAGACCCATACCAACAGTAGCAGTGTACCGTGCTCCATTGCCTTGTTTTGGTTGCTCAGTTGTTTTGCTTTTATCTTCTAGTTTTCTATTTTTCTCCTCAGCTTCAGTCAATCGATTTTGTAAGTCTTTTGTTTCATCCTTTTTGGCTTTTAACTGAGCAGCAGTATCATTTGGTGCTGCCTTTAACTGCGCAACTTCATCATTTAGTTTATTTATTTCATCCTCTTTGGCTTTTAACTGAGCAGCATTTGGTTGGTTGTTTAACTGTGCTTCTAAATCTTTTATTTTATTTGTTAGTGTTGTTTTTTCACCCTCTAACTTCGTAACAGCAGCATCTGGTTGAGCTTTTAATGCTGTCATTTCATTCTCTTTCTCTGTTAACTTTTGCTGTAACGCCACAGCATCTAATGCTTCCAATTCTGTTATTTTAGCATTTTTCTCTTCTAACTGCTGCTGCAACGCTGTAGAATCTATTGCCTTTAGTCTTTCCACTTCAGCTTCTAAGTCTTGTTTTTCCTGCTGAGCTGTGTCCAATTGATCTTGTAATTCTTGTGTTTTAATTCTCAATTCCTCCTCAGCTTTCTTCTTTGCAGCTTCTAATTCTTCATTTTTCCCCTTTAACCGCTCTTCTGCAGCTTCCAATTCCGCTGTTTTAACATTTTTCTCTTCTAACAATTGTACTGTGGGATGGCAAGATAGGGCTTTTACCATAATCTCCTCTTTCCCATCGTTAAAGCCTAACAGATTTTTCATTTCTTCTGGGCGACTAAAATATTTGCCACCCTTTCTCCCAACGCATTTTACATTCATGATTGTATTATCTCCTGGTTCTTCTTGAGGATAAGAACCAGTAATATATAGCTGTTGATCATTTAGCGTACAGCCCACATAAAACTTGTCATGAATTATAGCACCACTCCTATCTACGTTTTTATACTTTTTAAATTCTTCATAATCATCCTTTTTTATAACAAGCACTATTTTATCATCGGGAACCTGTATTGTACCATTCTTCAAGCTTATCATAACGAACCTCAACTATAATTTAACATTACATAATACCCTTAGAACCTAAGGTCAAGTAATATTTTTATCATAGCATAGAAAATTTATGTTTGTAAACAAAAAATTTTGGCGTAAAATTGCCGTAATTGTGCTATAGCTAAAGTGATTTAGGTTTACCGACCATCGTCATTCCGCTGCTTGTTAGCGGGATCTAGAGATACCGCGGCGGTATGACGTTGCTAGCTTAAAGTTTAAAATTGAGAAATATTTATGTTAAAAGAAAAATACGGCTTTAAAGAAGTTGAAGACAAATGCAACATATTATGGGAAGGTAGTAAAGTTTATAAATGGAATGGTGAAAAGGATAACACTTTCACTATAGACACGCCTCCACCGACAATATCAGGAAAACCCCATATCGGCCATATATTTAGCTATTGCCACACGGACTTTATTGCAAGGTTTCAGCGCATGCTGGGAAAAGATGTGTTTTACCCAATTGGGTTTGATGATAATGGGCTTCCCACTGAAAGATTGGTTGAGCAAACCTATAAAACCCGCGCAAAAGAAGTTGGCAGGGAAAAATTTATAGAGATGTGCCATGAGGTTATTGAAAAATCAAAGCAAGAATTCAAGGAACTATTTAAATCGGTCGGCATTAGTTACGACTGGGATTTGGAATATCACACGATCAGCAAGGAAACTGTGACGCTTTCACAGATGTCGTTTATTGATCTACATAATAAGGGATATGCATATAGAAAAATGCAGCCCATCCTTTGGGACCCGGTTGATAAAACCGCAATTGCGCAAGCAGAAATAGAAGATAAAGTTTTTGAGTCATCCTTAAACACGATAGTTTTCTCTACTCAAGAAAATGAGCAGATCAACATTGCAACTACGCGGCCTGAGTTACTTCCTGCATGTGTTGCAGTTTTTTGTCATCCAGAGGATACGCGCTACACTCATCTGATCGGAAAAACAGCGGTAGTGCCAATAACGGAGGAGAAAGTTCCAATAATAGCAGATGATAAGGTTAAAATAGATAAAGGCACCGGGCTTGTTATGTGTTGTACATTCGGTGATGAACTCGACATATATTGGCAGCAAAAGCATAATCTACCGATGAAAATTATCATCGATCAGGATGGAAGGATGGACCTAGATGATGTCATTCCAGTGCTTGACACTGGAATCGAGGAAAGAGAGCCAATGCCAGCGATGACAGAGGAAGATATCATGTCAGCGTATGGTCAGAAAAAAGAAGAATGGATCCCAGTGTCTGGGCACTGGAATGACACCATAGGGGCTACTGGGATGACAGGAGAAAGGGCTACTCAGATGACAAAGGAAGGTGGGTGTGATCAGAAAGAAGAATGGATCCCAGTGTCAGATACTCGGATGACAGACGATATACTAAATGAAATAAATGGATTGAAAGTTACAGCAGCAAGAAAGCGTATAATCGAAATCCTAACTGAAAAAGGACTTTTGGTAGAAAGCACTAACATTTCTCATTCTGTTAAGTGTGCAGAAAGATCTGGTGCACCACTTGAGATATTGCCTACTTATCAATGGTTTATCAAGACCTTAGAGCAAAAAGCTCAAGTATTAGATAAAGTAAAAGAATGCAATTGGCATCCAGCTACTATGCGTAAACGTATGGAAGTGTGGATAGAAGGGCTAAATTGGGACTGGTGCATCTCAAGGCAACGTTATTTTGGTGTGCCATTTCCAGCGTGGTATTCCAACCGTAATGGAGAAGAAGGTAAAATTATTCTAGCTGAGATAAAGGACCTGCCTATAGATCCATTGAAAGATTTGCCAAAAGGGTATAGCAAAGAAGAGGTTATCCCAGATCAAGATGTAATGGATACCTGGGCCACAAGTTCAATTACTCCTCAACTAAGTGCACTAGCAGTAAACAGTGAGTTTAGCTTACCAAATCATCGCTATGATACGATATTTCCTGCAGATCTGCGCAGCCAGAGCCATGAGATAATAAGAACTTGGGCTTTTTATACTATTTTAAAGGCACATTATCATGCAAATTCTTTACCTTGGAAAAACATTATGATCAGCGGTTGGTGTTTAGCAGATGATAAGAAAAAGATGAGTAAATCGAAGGGTAACATCATTACTCCTCATGTAATACTTGAGACTTATGGAGCTGATGTAGTGCGCTATTGGGCAGCGAACTCAAGGCTTGGAGTTGATACAGTCTACTCTGAAAATACATTCAAAATTGGCAAGCGCCTCGTTACAAAACTTTGGAACGCTAGCAAGTTCGTTTCCATGTTCATGGAAAAGCATCAAGTGATGAGCATAAATTCTGCTCACGAGACAATGGATAAGTGGATATTGTCTAAGTTGTACAAAGTTATAGAAAGAGCAACGAACAACCTATTACAATTTGAATACTGCGAAGCTTTGCGCGTAATAGAGGAATTTTTTTGGAAGGATTTTTGTGATAGTTACTTGGAGTTAGTAAAAAAACGTGCGTACGGAAGCAGTTTAAGTGCAAAACAAAGCTTGGCGTATGTACTGAATATTATTTTGCGGTTATTTGCACCTTTCTTGCCTTACATTACAGAAGAGATATACCACCAATTGTATAGTTATAATTCTGTACACAATCAAAGTAATTGGCCGAGCAAAGAAGAACTTATCTACGATAAATATTCAGAGGAAATGGGAGATAATGTTATTCAGATATTAAACATTATCAGAAAGATAAAGGCAGATAATAATGTATCAGTTAAGCATCTGATAAAAAAATTGATGATAAAAGCAGATCTACGAGAGGATAAATTGAATCAATCTGCACAGGATGATTTGCAGGCAGTTTGCAATGCGGAAACGATAGAGTGGATGCAGCCTGAGCTTGAAACTGAAGACGGAAAATACATAGTGAATACAGACTTATACTGATTTTTATAGCTTTACTCCCTTTAATATCCATGCTATTGTAATCATTATTAGTATGAGGGAATAATGAGGGATTTGTATAGTAAAACCAATGCACCATATCTTATAGCTGGTGCTCTTGCTACTTTGGTATTGCTTGCGTCTGGGACACTTGCTCTTGCCACTTATGTTAAGTTCTTGTCTTCAGTTGCAATCTTTAATGTAGCTCTTCCTGTTGCTTTGAGTTTGTCTATACTTTCTGTTCTGGTGCTTGTACTTCATGTAAAATGATCAGCCAGAATAAAAAGCTTGATGCACAAAAAGCAGAACCTAATGAAAAAAATGGATTAGCTAAAGAGCAAGAAAATATAATACAAAGCTTAGAGCTTCAAATCAAAGAGCTAAATAAGAGGCTTAGTAGTCAATACAATGAAATTGTAAAGCTAATGGGTAGTGCTGCAAAAAAAGATGAAGTGGAAGAGCTAAGTAAGAAGCTTAGCGATGAAATGGAAAAGCTAATTGGTAGTCTCATAACAAAAGAGGAATTAGAAGAAAGGCTTGGTAGTCTCATAAAGAAAGTTGAAGTAAAAGAAGAGCTGCGGATGAAGTTTTATGGAAAAGATGAAGAAAGAGGAAAGATAACATTTGATGATGTTATACTTCAAAACGATATAAAACAAAAGTTGATAAGGATTTGTGAACCAAATGCTCTAGAAAAAGGAGAAGGATACATTTTGTATGGTCCACCAGGAACTGGTAAGACTATGACTGCTAAGGCGATTGCAAGTGAAACTAGATTCAAATCTGCATTTATAAGTGTTTCTGGATCTGATTTGCTTAATGTGTCAAATATAAATAAGGTTTTTGAGAAAGCAAAAAAAAACACTCCTTGTATAATTTTTATAGATGAAATTGATGGAATTGGCAAAATGCGCAGTGATAATAATGTAGAATCTTTAAATAATTTATTAGCTGAATTGGATGGATTTGAATTTAGAAAAGGTGTGACGGTGATTGCTGCAACTAATCGTATAAATGTTTTAGATGATGCACTTATTAGGGTTGGTCATTTGTCTACACACATTAAGATTCCTACATTAGACACAGACACACGTAAAAAAATAATAAATGAGTATTTTCAGAAGAAAGAATTGCAAAATATATTTATTGACACAATTTTACGCAATACTAATGAGAATTTTTCACCAGCAAATCTGATTAGTTTATTCAAGGAAATAGAAGATTGTGGAAGTAAAGTACTTGACAATACTAGGATTGGGGTTATTTGTCAAAATTTTAAGAAGACTCATAATGTTACAAAGGTGTCGAATAAGCAGACTAACGGGAAAATTGAAAATTCTATAGGAGAATCACAGCAATACACATCCAGACCATCACGTAAGCTGAATGACGCTTCATGTGATTCTGGATATACCAGTATATGTTCTACCCCAACCAATAGCTACCACACATTTTGAGTACAGTTGTACACTGGATACATAAAACCTTAGCCATTTTTAGCTAGCAGACTGAGGATGGGAAGTTTGTTGTAGGTGCAGGATAAAAATAAATACTCCCCTCCACAGATAAGAGAATTTTAATAAATATATACAAGACTGCTGAACGTGGGGGGGAGTAATGAGCAATTTGCTTAGTGAGGCTAATGCATTTTATTTTGTAGCTAGTTCCTTAGCTACTCTTACGTTACTTACATCTTTAGCGCTTATTGTATAGCATTTCTCATAATAGTCCGAACAGGTCATAGGAAGGCAGAATCAACAGCACGACGAAAGGATTCGAATAGAGGAATGTCTTTCCTGGCTCTGTTTTTTATAGCAAACCAATGATGCTCAATTTTGTTGAAATCTGGAGAATAAGGCGGCAGATACAAAATTTCTGCACCAACCCTTTTAGCAAGCTCGATAATCTTATCAGACTTATGAAAAGTAGCATTGTCAAGAATGACAGTCTGTCCAAGT
>NZ_JAPQLF010000092.1:0-6901 GCF_028982105.1 Wolbachia endosymbiont of Drosophila bicornuta
TAACTTTTGGACCAAATGTATCCGCAGTAACACCTTCTGGTAGCCTGCTACTTTTTCTTTTTCCACACTTGCAACAGCGGCCATTGGTATTCCACAACATAAGCTGGCAAATCAACTTTTTGATGAATGTATGGCTCTTTCGATATCGCAATTTCTCCTCCGCACTCGCAAGAACTCTATTTTCACCACTTCATCTGCTTCCATTTTAGGGCGATACTTTCCTTCATGCCCAATCTGTGCCCCTATTTTCCTGTCACTTTTTTTCTTTTTCTTCTTTAGCTTGTATAACTCTTTTGAGCTCGGTATCGATGAATTTTGTGAATTCAGACCTAGTCTTTCTTTCAATTCAGCATTTTCGATTCTTAGCGCCTTATTCTCAGATCTAAAATTTTCGTTTTCTATCTCTAACCTCTTTATCTCTGCTTTTAGTTGCTCTATCTCTATTTTAAAGCTTTCACAGAGCTTGAGAAGACTAGCTAGTAGATCAGACATATTTACCACACATACTACTTGTGATATTATGTTTTTAGCACTCCTCGTCTACTTTTTATTTTACCGCTCCGCTGAACGGATACCTTTTTTTTACTGTTTGAGTATGTAAGGATTATGACGACCTATCCCAAACCTCAACTATATCCTCACTAAACTCTATTATCTTTGTTTTTTTAAACTGATAACAGTTGTTAATGAATTGAATCCCTAAATCTCCTACAAAAGGAGTGGCATCATTGCCTAAAATTTTACCACTGCGGCATATTATCAACCTGTCGATTAAATTACACTTTAATAGTTCTGTGATTAACACTCCTCCACCTTCAACTAATAATCTTGTTATACCAATTTCTGAAACAAGTTTTAATGCCATGTCCTTTAGGCAAACCTTACCTGCGTTGCTTGAATTAACTACTAAGTAGTTAATGTTTTTTATTTTTTTCTCTACTTCTTTATTTGTGATGACCCAAGTTATTACTTTGTCTGCAGTCTTTGCAATGTTATGCTCTTCCTTTAATCTCCATTGACTATCTATAATTAGCCTTATTGGCGATCTACTTCCGAGTCCTGGTAATCTGCAAGTTAAGAGTGGATCATCATTAATAAGAGTATTGCTGCCAATCATAATTGCATCATATTTCGTTCTGAGCTCATGCACCCAGTTTCTCGTATTTTCACTTGTTATCCATTTGCTATCGCCTGTAAATGTTGCGATTTTTCCGTCAAGAGTTGTTGCGACTTTGCAAGCTATAAATGGTCTATGTAATTCTTTAGTGGTGAAAAAACCGACATTCAGTTCTTTTGCCTCTTTTTGCATAATACCTTGCTCAACTTCAATTCCTGCTTCTTTCAGAGCTTTCATGCCTCTGCCTGAAACTCTACTATCTGGGTCAATAGTTGCAATTACTACTCTTTTTATGCTAGCTTTTATGATTTTTGCAGTGCAAGGCCCCGTGACTCCGTGATGACAACATGGCTCAAGAGTGATATATATAGTTGCGCCATGAGTTGAATCTTTAGCGTTTTGCAAAGCGACTACCTCCGCATGCGGACGCCCACCAATCCCTGTGTATCCCTCACTAACAATTGCACCATCCTTTACAATAACACACCCGACAGCAGGATTTGGTGCAACATTTCCAAGATTTTTTTCTGCAAGCCTTAATGCAATTGACATGAAATGATCATCAGTCATTAGAAAGAAGTCATTTCGTATGAGGTATCAAAAATTCTTCTGTGCTCGTGTATAGCAAATCTATCTGTCATACCTGAGATATAGTCACATATTATTACTGAACGCTGAGATTCACAAGCGAGTTTGCTCCACTCTGTGGGAAGTAATCCTGGGTTTTCATAAAAACATTGAAAGAGTTCCTGTATTATGCGTTTTGCTTTGTTCATCGTTCTACTCAGTTTATAGCTTCTGTATATTTTCTCCATGTTGAATCTTTTCATTTCTTTTGCAGCATTCGCAACTTCTGGTGAAAATGTGACTAGCATTTTATTTAGACTTCTTACGTCTTCTAAGCTTTTTATTTTGTGATCTTCAATATTTCTTTCAGTCTGAGAAACAACATCACTTATCATAGTTCCTATAGTTCCACTCAGTGATTCATGTATGAGTTTGCTCTGAGGCAATTCTGAATATCTGCTCCTTATGTCTTTAAACATTTTTTCAATTAAAGGAACATTCAGCAAATCTTCGATGGTTACTAAATTCGCCCTGAGTGCATCATCAAGATCGTGAACACTGTAAGCAATATCATCGGCAATTGAAGCAACTTGCGCTTCAATGCTTGAAAATTCTTCAAGTTTTAGATCATATTTTTTGTTGTATTCTAATAACAGCTGATTACTTGTAGAAGACTCCGCGTTTTGACCAAGCAAGGGACCGTTATGTTTTGCAACTCCTTCAATCACCTCCCAACTTAGATTCATACCATCAAAATCAGCATGTTTTTGTTCAAGATAAGTTAAAATCCTTATAGCTTGAACATTATGATCAAACTCATACTTCTCGTTATCAAGATTCAAATCTTGAATTGATTTCTTTAGAGCATCTTCACCTGCATGACCAAATGGAGAATGACCAAGGTCATGTGCAAGCGCTATGCATTCAGTGATATCCTCATTTAAGCCAAGTCTACGCGCAATGGACCTTGCAATTTGTGCAACTTCAAGGCTATGAGTAAGCCGAGTGCGATAGTAGTCGTGCTCATAATTGATAAAAACTTGTGTTTTGTACTCCAATTTTCTAAACGCATTAGAGTGAATGATACGGTCCCTATCACGCTGAAAGCAGCTGCGATTCCCATCTTCTGGGTCTTTGAAGTATCTCCCTTTTGTTTTGCTTGGAAAACATGCATAATTTAATAGAAAATTATTGTTTGACATGTAAAATTTCTACTATAATAAGTTATCAATAATAGACGGTGGTTACTATGTCAACAAATTACAACATCAACTTAACTGATAATGCACTAAAAAAAATCCACTCTCTTGCAGAGCAGGAAGGAGATAAGAGTTCCGTTTTACGGGTTGCAGTTTCAGGCGGTGGATGTTCTGGCTTCAAATACAATTTTCTTATGGATCAAATGAATAAAAATCTATCTTTGGATGATGAAGATGATGATTACGATGATGAGTTTGATGACGAAGACGAAGATGATGATTATGAAGAAAGCGAGGACTATAGAAGCCATTCCAGTTTTAGCGAAAAAGGTAAAGATATAGTAATTAATGATGAAAATGGTAATCCTGTATTAATTGTTGATAATTGTTCAGCAAAATTTTTAAATAACTCAGTTATAGATTATACTGAGGATCTCAGTGGTTCTGGTTTTCAAATAAAGAATGCCTTTGCTAAGTCTCAATGTGGTTGTGGTAACAGTTTTGCGGTTTAATTATTACTAAAACTTAGATGCCTTCTGGATCTTTTAAACATGGGTGGTAATGTAGCACTAGAACTAACTTCCGTAGATAAAAGCTTCAAGGACAATTCTGCTGTTGTAAAGGATATCAACTTAAGTGTCACAAGAGGGCAAGTAGTAGCGCTGATTGGCGATTCAGGTGCAGGGAAAACAGCTATATTGCAAATCGCAGGCTTGTTGGACAAGCCAACTTCAGGTATAGTGACGATAGATGGAATAAATTGCACACAAGCCAGTAATAAGCATAAAACTCATGTAAGAAGAAATTTTCTTAGTTTTGTTTATCAATTTCACTATTTGTTACAAGAGTTATCGGTGTTGGAAAATATTATGCTTCCTCAACTCATTGCAGGAAAAAGCAAAGCTGAAGCAAAAAAAAATTCGCAAGCAATGTTGGAAAAATTTGGTCTGGAAAACAAAGCAAGTAGCATGGTATCTGAAGTTTCGGGTGGGGAAAGGCAGAGAGTTGCAATTGCAAGAAGCATTGTAAATTCTCCAAAGCTTTTACTTGCAGATGAGCCAACAGGAAATTTAGATCCAACAAATTCTTTTAACGTGTTTTTACTGCTACATTCATACGTAAAGGAAAATAACAGCTCTATGCTTATAGTAACACACAATCATCTCCTTGCAGACAAGGGAGACTGCATTTTCCAATTGAGAGATCGATCATTAGTGAAGTTGTGAATAGGAAAAATAGCACAATTTCTATGCCTTATACTTATCTAACCAATGATCATTAACAGAGTACAACTCGCATGAAATGCTTTCATTGCTTTTTATACACGGACTTTTTAACTTACGCTGTTTACTTAGGGAACACCCCGATAACATGAACACAGCTAAAACAAAAAACAATAGCTTTTTAAACATAACAAAACCTTTTCATTTATATTACTACACTCATTTCTCTTGTTTGTAAAGATTAGGCATATTCTTTTACCCTTACCTCTTTTTTGACCTTTTGAAAAGAAATAGTTGCACTATTCAAGCGCAGTTTTATATAATTGTCCACGATTTGAGTCACTTCCTCTTCTTTATCCTTTAGAAAGTGATTAGTATCATCTATTATATGGTATTTCATGTGATCACTTCTTACTGAATTTATCAACCTTTTTGCTAATTCTGTTACATCGCTTTCTTCTGAGATTGTATCATTACTGCTTTGTATTATAAGCCCAGAAACTGGACAGGGAGAAAGAAAAGAAAAATCGTACTTAGTTACCGGAAGAGAAAGAGCAATAAAACCCACTATCTCAGGGCGGCGCATTGTTAGCTGCATAGCCACCCATGCTCCAAAAGAAAAACCAGCGATCCAAATTGGAACATTGCTAGGATTATGTTCCTGAAGCCAATCAATGGCTACCGCAGCGTCAGTTAATTCTCCTATACCCTTATCAAAAGTTCCGGTAGATTTTCCCACACCACGAAAGTTAATCTTCAATGCAGAAAAATTGTTATCGATAAAAGACGTATATGTACTATGTACAATTTTACTGTCCATATTACCACCATATTGAGGATGATGATGTAAAACCAGCACAACCGGCGCGTTGGCATCTTTGCTTTGGTGGTATTCACCTTCTATCTTTCTTGTTGCATTATTCAAAAAAACTTCAACCACGGTAACCCATAATAAGAACCCGCTTGACAGGTATTAACGACGTGAGTTACTAATTATGTATTAATTTCGCTGTTTTTGCAATAAATTTTTTATCGTGTTAAAGCTAACGTACATAGTTATGGCTATAGTTGATGGTAAACTTATTTAAGTGACAGATGAGTCCATTCTCTTTAGAAAATAGTGGTTGCGTATATGCTGATTACAATGCAACTGCTCCAATTAGTGAAAATGTAAAAAAAAGTATATTTGAGGTCTTGTTAAAACAAACGCTCAATCCATCATCACTACATAAAAGAGGACAAGAAGCGAGGAAGATTCTTCAGGATGCAAGAGATAACGTACGTGGTGCTATTGGCGTCTCAAGTGATAAAGAAATAGTTTTTACGTCTGGTGCAACTGAAGCGAATAACCTTGTTATGAGAGGAATAGCAGGCTACCTGCATATAATTTCAGCTATAGAGCATCCTTCAATTCTTAATTCTGCATGTAATCCATATATAATACCTGTTAATCAGGAGGGCATTGTTGACTTTTTAGAGCTAGAAAAAATTCTAAGCGAACTTAAAGGAAACAAAGCAATAGTTTCAGTTATGATGGCAAATAACGAAACCGGAGTTATTCAACCTATTGAGGAAATAGCTAAAATAGTACATAAGTTTGGAGCAATTTGCCACACTGACACTGCTCAAAGTGTTGGGAAAATTAAATTTAATATGGAAGATTTAGGAGTGGATTTACTCACTTTATCCGCCCATAAATTTGGCGGTGTAGCAGGCAGTGGAGTTTTAATATTCAATAAAGAACTTGCGATAGAACCTATTATAATAGGTGGTGGACAAGAGAAGGGATTTCGTGGTGGTACGGAAAATATTGTTGCGATTGCAGGCCTTTCTGCTGCACTGCAAAATATTCCAGACCTTCTATCAAAAATGGATGAAGTAAAGGAGCTACGTGATCAATTAGAGTGTGAATTATTAAATCTTGCCAGTGACATAAGAATCTTCGGTAAAAACTCTAAGAGGCTGCCAAACACAAGTTTTATTTATATGCCAAGAGTAAAGAGTGATGTGCAGCTTATGCATTTTGACTTGAATCATATTGCAGTTAGTAATGGCTCCGCATGTTCTTCTGGAAAAGTTGAGCCTTCCCATGTTTTGCTTGCAATGGGGGCAACAAAAGAGCAAGCAGAGTGTTCAATTAGAATCAGTATAGGTCCAGAAACTAAACCACAAGACATAAAAAAAATAGTGGATTGTTGGTATAATATCTACAAGCAGAACTCCTTGGTATAGATAATACGTGATATCATGCATGGAGCTATAAATTAGATGTAAAAAATTCCTTTACAAGTTTCGCCAGCCCCCTTATCATAACCATACGCGTCAAGTTAAGAGATTGTGAGCAAATTTAGAGAGGTTAAAGTGGATACTCTAGCCCTTCTAGGTTTGTCTTTTAATGAAAATCGCGACCAAGTTATAGTGAGTTTTTTAAGAAATGCTTTTAAACTATTAATTTTGGTTAATACTAAAAATAACTCTCTAACCCGCCTTTTTAGATCAATAAATGCCTTTGTTAAGCTAAGTTCTGTATTCTTTTTCACTTCTGTGCAACCAACTATGCCGTGAAATATAAGAATTGCACACAATTTAGCATATAGTTCACATAATACTCTGCATGGCTTTCCTTTTACCTTATCAAGCCTGATATGGCTTTTATACAATTTAAATAATAACTCAATTTGCCACCTTACTCTGTAAATCGTTAATACTTGCTCAGCACTAATTTTATTTTCTGGAACATTAGTTATAAATATTGACCAGTTCAACAATTTTTGATTTCTTTTAGAGGATGTATA
>NZ_JAPQLF010000093.1:0-4881 GCF_028982105.1 Wolbachia endosymbiont of Drosophila bicornuta
TAGCTAGTTATTCACTATCCATTTTTTAAGTTGGCGTTTTTTAATGTTTTAAATGCTTTATAAGCGTATTTCAGCTTGTGTAGGTCAAAACCCGGAAATTTGATAAAGACATAAGGTGCACATAGTGCAAAAAATTAAACATGAGACGCCAGATACGTTGAGTTTTTTTGTCATTTAATCTGTACAGAGAAGATAAATAAATAGCTTCAGTTTCATGATAAGGGCGCTGGCGAGGTTTGTCAAGGAAGTTTTTTGTTTCTGTGGGCTACCTGGATGACAGGATTGCTCTTGAATTTGTATAGCTACATTGTCGGTAAATCTAAATTGCTTTAGTTATAGAAATAAATTTCGAGTCAGATGTGTATAAATTCTATATAATTTTTATCCTACTACTAATTTAACAAGATGGGTCATATAGATATTATAAAATCAAAATTATTATTATCCGACCTAGTAGGTAAAAAAGTCAGATTAATAAAAAGAGGAGATAGTTTTGTTGGGCTCTGTCCATTTCATAACGAAAAGACCCCATCTTTTTCGGTAAGTAATACTAAAGGATTGTATTACTGTTTTGGTTGCTTAGCTAGTGGTGACGTATTTGAATTTATTTCACAAACTGAAGGATTAAGCTTTAAAGAAGCATTGGAAAGATTAGCATCGGTTACAGGTGTTGAACTGCCCAAAAGTCTTAGTATTACAAAAGAGGACAATAAACTATTTTTAGCGCTTGATTTAGCTGCAAATTGGTTTGCACAAAAAAATCAAAGTGTTGTAGATTATTTAAAGCAGCGTCAGATTTCACCTAAAATCATAGATAAATTTAAGATAGGTTATGCACCAAGCTCTGGTTTGAAAGAGTATTTAAACTCTTCAGGTATTGAAGACAAAATTTTAATTGATATTGGATTAGTAAACAAAAATTTTCATGATTATTTTTATGACCGGCTGATATTTCCTATACAGAGCATTGCAGGGAGAGTTATTGGTTTTGGCGGACGTGCGCTAAGTTCTGAGCAACAGCCGAAATATTTAAACAGTCCAGAGAGTCAGCTCTTCAAGAAGAGGGAGAATTTATACGGATTAAACTTTGCTTTAAGCGAAATACGTAAAAAACAGCACATACTCGTTGTTGAAGGATATATGGACGCTATAGCGCTACATCAAGCAGGAATTAGTAATGCAGTTGCTCCGCTTGGTACCGCAATTTCTGCAGAGCAGATAAAAAATCTATGGAGATTTGCTAAAGAAATCTCCATCTGTATGGATGGCGATAGTGCTGGACGTCATGCTGCTACTCGAGTTGCAGAACTTGCTCTGCCAATATTAGAGCCTGGATACACGTTAAAATTTGTGACTTTGCCGAGTAATAAAGATCCATACGATATATGTAACGAACTGGAATACAAGAAAGAGGACGTATTGATTGCGCTTGAT
Source organism: Wolbachia endosymbiont of Drosophila bicornuta (assembly GCF_028982105.1). Classification (NCBI taxonomy): domain Bacteria; kingdom Pseudomonadati; phylum Pseudomonadota; class Alphaproteobacteria; order Rickettsiales; family Anaplasmataceae; genus Wolbachia; species Wolbachia endosymbiont of Drosophila bicornuta. The sequence continues at coordinate 1,435 of NZ_JAPQLF010000093.1, forward strand.
CACTCAACAAAACTTCATTCTGAATATTTATGGCATCACATAATCGATAGCAATTTGCAAAATTATGAAAAACTTGCTCCGGAAAAATATTCAATTCTTGAGCACAAGTTCATGGAATATGTAAATACTATTAGCAACAGCAGTATTAGAAGGTATTACAGAGATTATTTTTACAATAAGGCTAGTGAACTAAGAAGTAGCTTCAAAAAACAGATTTTTAATAGTAAAACTAGAGCAACAAAAGGTGAGTATCTTCATAACAAATCTCCAGAGCTAATTGAAGCAGAGCAAAATCAGGCCGTAATTTTGCGTATAGCCGTAGAATTTCCTGAAATCTTGAACCGTCCTATATTTTTTGAGCAATTTTCTCATTTTGAATTTACTAATGAGATGAAAAGGTTACAACAGCGTATAATTGATGTAATAAGTAACAAAAGCAAACTCGATAAAGAGGCTTTGTTACAAGAATTGAAACAGTTTAACGTTATAAAGTATGTATTTGAAAAAACTAGTGTACTAAATAGCCAACTGAACGAGAGAAAATCTGCAGAAATTGTGTGGAATAATATAGTGTTACTAAAAGAGTTAAATGCATTACGAAAAGAAAGAACCGAAGCGAGGCTGAGCGGTAATCTTGACTTAGAGGAAAGGTTGATAGAACAAATAAAGCAAATAGAAAGCAGTATACAAGAAATGCAAATGGAGTTTATTGAAAAGTAGATATCGTCTCGTTAGTCAACAAGAAAATTACAAAATAAGACAATATTTTACATAAGATTGAAATTTTTAACTAATTAAGCCTTCCTCTAACAGCTTTGCCCTGTAGTTTTTGATATGGTTAGGATCACTTGAAAATGTATAATTTTTGTAGTTAGCTCTGCTGTGCATATAAAGTTTACTATTGACTTTTATCACATTATCTCACATTATCTCACATAATATGCATGTGAGAAGAATATGAACTGGAAGAATTTTCGTCTTAGTACGCGTCTCAACCTAGAAGGACCTGTAATTGAGCAAGTGTACAAGTTAATTACTGCAGTTGATAGTGTTAAAAATAGCTGGCAGATAACGAAAAAACTACTACCACAAACAGTTGAAAGATTAACTCATTCAGTTATTGTTACATCTTCTGGCGCTTCTAACCGTATTGAAGGAAATCGTCTAACCGATAAAGAAGTTGAGGATCTATATAAAAACCTACGTGTCAAAAAATTTAAAAATAGAGATGAGCAAGAAATTGCTGGCTACTTAGAAATGCTTAAACTAATATTTCATGATTATACGGATATTCCAATTAGTGAGTCATCAATATTGCACATTAACAACCAGATGCTACTTTATAGTGAAAAAGATTTGTATCATAGAGGAAAATACAAAGCAAGTTCTAATAGAGTTGAGGCAAAAGATCAGAATGGAAAAGTTGTTGGTATAATTTTTGATCCCACACCACCTTACCTTGTTAGAAAGGAAGTACAAGAGCTTATTGATTGGTATCACTGGTCCTTAAATAATAAATTTAAGCATCCTCTTATTATTGTTGCTAACTTTGTTTTTGAGTATTTGGCAATACACCCTTTTCAAGATGGAAATGGCAGAACTAGTAGATTGATAACTAATTTAATGCTGTTGCAGCAGGGTTATGATTTTGTATCTATTGTATCACATGAAAAGATAATTGAAACTAACAAACTTGATTACTATTTAGCGCTTAATAAAACACAAAGTAGCTGGAAAAGTGGCAAAGAAGATATTTCCCCATGGTTAATATTTTTTCTTAATGTGCTCAAAACGCAAGCAAATGAGGCGCATTATATTCTTGAGAGGGAGAATACTGAATATTTATTATCAAGAAAACAATTATTCTTCTGGGAGTGGGCACTTAGCCTTGCAGATAAAGAATTTAGTAGAAAAGATGCTATAGAAGCTCTAGGATTTCCTCCAAGAACAGTAGAGGCAATTACAAAGAAACTGCTAGGGATGAAATACTTACAGCGTCTTGGAGAAGGCAAAGCCACTAGATATAAAGTTATTATTTAAAAGTTTTAGTATGTTTTTCGAGATTTTTTTAAATCCAGTCTTATGCACAACTTTGTTTGCAATTTTATTCGATTAAAAATTGCATTTTAGCAATAAAAAACTTACTTATTATAGGAAAATCTTGTGTTTGTTCTCATATAAAACTATTTATGGAGTGACAATGGTACATGTATTATACTTACATTTCTGATTCGAAAATTTATGCAGTTGTTTCTAACAAGATTGGTCAACAAATTCTATTGTTTAAAGATGAGAAATAAAGTAATCATCATTTCCAGTATTGCTTTTATTCTACTGTTTTTTATCAGCAGTGCATTTTTAAAAAAAGATTAGGCGGTTCATAGCGATAATGCAACTAGTAGCTTTTCAGTAAAAACTCAAGAACGTGCGCCGCAAAACCGCACTATATATTTAAATTTTTCTGGTACAGTAAATCCCTTACATAGAGCTAGCCTTGTCTCAAAAATAAGTGGTAAGATTATTGCTATTTATTTACCTGATGGTGAAAAGGTAAAAAGAGATGATGTAGTGTTAAAGATAGAAGATTATGACAGGATTGAGCAAGCTCAGAAAGCCAAAGCTTTATTAAAGCAGCGTGAAATTGAGTATGATTCCTCTCACAAACTGAATAAAAAAGGCTATGGGGCACAAATACAAGTAGAAGCAGCTTTTACTGCGTTACACAGTGCAAAAGCTGACCTAAAAAGGCTAGAATTGGATTTAGAAAATACTGCAGTCACATCTCCTATAGATGGTTATAGCTCTTTTTACAATAATCCGAACAGATCATAATATGCTACTGCTCTACCATAGCCATAAGCACATATCTTATCCTATTCGGACTATTGCGAGAAGTGCTATATATTGATAAAATCAATGCAAACGAAGGGGATTTTGTTAATGCTGGGCAAAAAATAGCTGACGTGGTTAATTTCGATCAAATTCTTGTAGTGTTATACGTTTCGGAAAATGAAGTAAATAAAATAGAGCTAGGCAGCACAGCTCAAATTAATTTGCTGGACGGAAAAGAATTGGCAGGTGAAGTAAGTTTTATTAGTAAAATTGCTGAGCCTAAAACTGGGTCTTATAGGGTAGAAGTAAAGGTAGCTAATAATAAAATGATATCCTTGCATGGACTAACTGCCAACGTAAGGCTACCTTCAGGCGAAAGATTTGCATATAAAGTTCCTTCTTCAGCCCTGAGCTTAAGTGACGAAGGTGCTCTTGGAATAAAGATTGTTGATGATAATAATTATGTAGTATTTGCACCAATAGAAATTGTTGATCATGAGAGCGATGGGGTTTGGATAGTAGCAAATAACGAAGGTAAACCCATAAAGTTATAGCACTTCTCGCAATAGTCCGAATAGGATAAGATATGTGCTTATGGCTATGGTAGAGCAGTAG
>NZ_JAPQLF010000094.1:0-14613 GCF_028982105.1 Wolbachia endosymbiont of Drosophila bicornuta
GTGCTTATGGCTATGGTAGAGCAGTAGCATATTATGATCTGTTCGGATTATTGTAAAAAGAGCTATATCTTGTCACCTTCTTCCCCATCAAGTTGTAAAACTACTGCTGAATGCCCATTACCTAAATCATTACCTTTTACCACTTTGAATATTTTAATCTCATCCTTTTCTACAAGTTCTTTTAACTCCTCGTTCTTTTCATTTAACTCTTCCTCCCTTTGTCTTTCTGCTTCTCTCTCTTGCCAATCTTTCTGCTTCTTCATCAGCTTTCTTCTGCAGTTGTGAGAATACATTTTGTAATATATCTTGTGTGGTTAAGCTATTTGTGTTGCTTAAAAAATTATCTAACACATTTGATGCAATTGGTGACAATTCACCGTGATCATCAAATACTTTTTCCTTTGCTTTATCATAGTGATTTGGGTTATAGATTGCATACAGAGGATAAAAACCATAATCTGCAATTGACGCTCCGTCAGGTGATAGTTCCATTGAGAATCCATAGTAATTAAGTGGAAGATTGGAGGTTAAATATTTACCGTTATCATCCCTAACGTGTAGCTCACTTCTACCATTGTGCTCACTATATTTGTTGTAGTAGATATAAAAATTCTCATGGTTAAGATTGAAGTGATCATCTAGATTATCGAATTGAATTGTACTGCCAAGCTTCTCGCGCAAAAGATTTTTGCTTTCATCTGTAAGCTTTATATGTGCAGAAAAGTAGTATCGATCTATAGGTTCGCCTTTTTCTATTTCAAAGTTCAAAGTAATCTTGTCGTTGACCATTGGTAGCCTCCACAAATTCTATAAATCATTTTATTTATCAATCATACGGTCTGTACTATGAAAAATGTGTTAAACGTTAAGATTTTCTCTGTACCGATTCATCTATAGCTCTTTTTACAATAATCCGAACAGACCGTAATATGCTACTGGCCTGCTATAGCCATAAACACATATCTTATCGCATTCGGACTATTATAAGAAAGGCTATATATTGCCAAGCTTAATAAAGTTACAAGCTCTTTAAAACAATGTTAAACTCAATCACTATGGCAAAAACAGTTGACGTATTACTATCACTTCCAATTGATCAGTTATTTTCATATGCAATTGAGGAAAATACTGAGATTTTACTTGGAGATTACGTAGTGGTGCCATTTGGCAAAAAACGCTTAATCGGAATAGTTTGGAAATACAGTGATAAAAGTAACCGAGAATTAAAATTTATTGAGCAAAAAATCGATTTACCAAATATTAGACCAAAATTGATTGCATTTGCAGAGTGGGTTGCACAATACAATTTAATACCTATTGGTATGCTTGCCAAAGTGATAATGGGAGGAGTGTTAAAGGTAAATCACATAGATAAATTGGTTTGTGTTGAACAAAAGCAGGAAACAAGTGAAATAAGTTGCCAATTAAGCCCTGAACAGCAGATAGCTAGTGATAAAATAATCAGCAATTTGAACGAGTATTCAGTGACTTTGCTTGACGGTGAGACAGGATCTGGAAAAACGGAAGTTTATCTCTCTGTGATTGCACAATTGATTAAGAATTACACTGCCGTTCCAAATGCTGCTCAGACTTTACCATCCCAGTGCCCAGAGACACAACTGTACGAACATTGTGATTTGGCTCTACCAAGAGGGTGTCATCCGAGTAGCCTGACACTGGGATCCAGTTTTTCATATAACCTCATTACAAATGTTTATTTTAACTTAAAACCAATACCTAATTTACAATCAAAATTCCTGGATTCCAGTCTCAAGCACTGGAATGACACCTTTATACTCAAGGCAAAACCCACTGTAACATTTAGCATACCGTCTTTGCCACGTACTAGTATGACACCAGAATATGTTGAAATGACATCAGGAGAAGGTAATACACAAATTTTAATCCTCCTACCTGAAATTGTTTTAACTTCACAATTGGTAAATCGTGTTCGCGGTCAGATATCAAAAAACTTAGTTGAATGGCACTCAGGGCTCACTCCAAAAACTCGCCGGAATAATTGGCTCAATATAGCAAATGGAAATGCGCAGATAATTATTGGTGCACGGTCAGCGCTTTTTTTGCCTTATAAAAACCTAAAATTGATTATCGTTGATGAAGAGCACGACTCATCTTTTAAACAAGAACAGGGAATTATATATAATGCTCGAGATATGGCGATAATCTTAGCCAAATTTGAAAATATTCCGATTATTTTATCATCAGCTACTCCACTGCTTGAAACGATTCATCATGTTAAAAACCGGAATTACAATCATGTAAAGCTAACTAAACGATTTGGTGGTGCAGAATTGCCACTCATTAAAGTAGTAGATATGAGGAACAACAAGCAATGGATCTCCTCTGAGCTTTTTGAAATCATCAAACAAACCATAGAGAAAAAACAGCAGGTTATGCTTTTTCTAAACCGCAGAGGGTATGCACAACTGGCAGTTTGTAAAAAGTGTGGATATAAAATTTCCTGCTTAAATTGTGCTGTTTGGCTTACATATCACAAGAAAAAAAATGCTCTTTTGTGCCACCACTGCTCTTATCAATTGAAACTTCCAGAAAAATGCTCTAATTGCCAAAGTGAACAGCCGTTGTCCCTCTACGGCATAGGAATTGAAAAGTTACTTGAAGAAATGGTGAAATTAATACCAAACGCAAAAACTGCGATGATAAGCAGCGATCAAAAGTCGGTTAGTAACGTAATTGACTTAGTGTTGAAAGAAGAGGTGAACATTATAATCGGCACACAAATAATTGTTAAAGGGCACAATTTTCCCAAATTAACTTTGGTTGGAGTAATGAATGCAGATTTGAGCCTCGAAAATTCTGATTTGAGAGCAGCGGAAAAGACGTATCAATTATTGCACCAAGTTGCAGGCAGGTCAGGAAGGTTTAATGAAAAAGGAATGGTAATAGTGCAAACCAATAACCCTGAAAGTTCAATAATAAAAGCATTGCTGCATCAAAAAAGGGACTCATTTTATGAAATTGAACTTAAGTCAAGACGTGAAGCCAAAATGCCACCATTTAGCAGATTAATAGCGCTTATCATTTGTGGTAAGAATCAGATTGCAACACAAAAAGCAGCGAATGAAATAGTAAAATCTCTTCTTTGTCATCCAAGTAGCTTAACTACTTGTATCCAGGAAAAAAATGTAGGTGTAGACAAAAAGGAATTTGAAATTCTTGGCCCATCACCAGCAGCGATAAATTTTTTAAATAATAAGTATCGGTATAGGGTATTATTAAAAATACACAATAAACACAGTTTATCTATACAAAAAAAGCTGAAATATTGGATTAAAAATTGTAACTTGAATTCGAGTATTGCAGTGATAATAGATGTTGATCCTGTGAGTTTTTTTTAACGAGTTCCGTTAAGCCTTCTTGCCAATTACCACAACATTCTCACTGGGAAAAAAATAATCAGGTACAACCATATTTTTTGGTGCAGGACCCCCAATCACTCGGCCTGATGTATCATAATATGAACCGTGGCAAGGACAGAACCAACCATTACCATCTCTTGTAGCGTGGTCAACCGGTACACACCCAAGATGTGTACATATTCCGATCATGATTAACCATTCGTCTTTTCCTTCGTATACTCTCTGCTCATCTAATTGAGGATCCCTCAAGCTCTTCACATTCACAGCTCTTGCAGCCTCAATTTCTTGCTTTGTGCGTCTACGAATGAATACTGGTTTACCCTGCCACTTTACTTTTACTCCATGTCCTTCCTGAATTCCAGACAAATTCACTTCCACTGTGGAAGTTGCTAGAACTTCGGCAGAAGGATTCATAGATTTAACCAGTGGCCAAAGTCCACTTGCAGCTCCTATACCTGCCATAGCGCATGTAGTTAATGTTATAAAATCTCTCCTACTCTTATTTTTAGTAAGATCTTTAACAGGAGGTGTTTTTTTATCCTCTTTGTCTGCCAGTGGTTTTTTATTTTTAGTTAAATTTTTGTCCATTGATCTTTACTTAGCCATAAGTATATATTTTAATTTAAATACTGCGTATTAATCAACAAAAACTTGCGCTTTTTGTTTAACCTGTACTACAGTTGAGAAGAGATAGAGTTTTCAACTTCAGAAATACTATCTTCAGTGGAATCAGGATCTTCAATTTTCGCTACTGACACCACCTTTTCTCTACTTTCTGTTTTAAATAGAGTTACTCCCTGAGTGCTACGTCCTGCAATCCTGATATCATTTACTGAAATACGAATTAACTTTCCTTTATCTGTAATAAGCATTATATTATCACCCTGCTCAACTGGAAAACTAGCAATAACATTACCATTTCTGCTAGTAGTAAGAATATTGGTGATACCAACACCACCCCTGTTAGTTATTCTATACTCATACGCAGAAGTTCTTTTACCAAAGCCATTTTCAGTAATAGTTAATATAAACTCCTCATTCACTGCAAGTTTTAAGAATAATTCGTTATCTATTCCTAAATCATTTAAAGTCTTCTCCAATTTAGAATCAATGGAGTTATTAATTGCAGTTCCCAGTCTTTTTGCAAGTGGAACTTTTAAGTAAAGTTCTTTTGTTTCTGTTGCTACACCTATCCCATTTAATATGGTCATGGATATCACGCTGTCATTCTTTGCAAGTTTGATACCTCTTACGCCATCTGAATTGCGACTTTTAAATTGACGCACATCACTTACAACAAATCTGATACTTTTGCCGAATCTTGTTGAAAGAAAAACATGATCAATTGCATTGCATACTTTAACCGATATTAATTTGTCTCCTTCATCGAGCTTTATTGCTATTTTTCCATTGCTTGGAATATAGTGAAAGTCCGCTAAAGAGTTACGCCTTATGTTTCCATGAGCAGTAGCAAAAACTATGTTTTGATTTTCGTCATTTTCACTTGGCAATGGCATGATATTAGTTATAGTTTCACCATCGCTAAGAGGAAATATGTTAACAAGTGCTCTTCCACGTGCAGTTGGTTCTGCAAGAGGCAACTTATAAACTTTTAATCTATAAACTCGACCAATATTAGAAAAGAATAAGAGGCTAGTGTGGGTATTCCCAACAAATAATTTTGTGATTACATCCTCTTCTTTTAATCCTTGTCCTAGCTTTCCTTTTCCACCACGACGCTGAGTTCTGTAGTGAGAAAGCTTCACACGCTTGATATAACCATTCATAGTTACGGTTATCACCACATCCTCTTGTGGAATTAGATCTTCAGCTTCAATGTCCGTATCTGATTCCTCTATTGAAGTTTTTCGCGGCACAGCAAATCTGTTCTTTATTTCTTGTAGATTGTTTTTTATTTCCTTCATCAACTTCTCTTCTGAGCCAAGAAAAGCGATATATTCTTTTATCAGGTTGATCATCGAACTTAGCTCAGCTTCTAATTTGTCTTTTTCAAGGCCTGTTAAACGCTGCAGTTTCATATCAAGGATAGCTTTAATTTGTAGCTCAGTTAATCTATACACTCCATCTTTCAAAAAGCTTGCGCTATCTGAAATCAACTCGATGATAGTGTTGATTTCATTCGAAGTTTTCCATTCTTTATTTAAAAGTTCTCTACTTGCTTCCGCAGGATCTTTTGCACCGCGGATGATTTTTATCACTTCATCTATGCTGAGGACCGCAATGTAGAGCCCTATATATATATGAGCTTTTTCTCTCGTTTTTCTTAGACGAAATTCTGTTCTCCTGATTAACACTTCTTTTCTAAAGTCAACAAAAGCAGCTATGATTTCTTTTAACGACATCAAAGCAGGTCTGTTGTTATTGAGTACTAAAGTGTTAACACTAAAACTACTTCTTAGTGGAGTTAGTCCCAATATTTGATTAAGTATAAAACTTGCTTCAGCATTTCTTCTGAGGTCAATTACTACTCTAATACCAGACTTATCGGACTCATCCCTAATTTCTGTTATGCCATCAATTCTTTTTTCTTTTACAAGCTCACCTATCTTCTCAATTAATTTTACTTTATTTACCTGGTAAGGTATTTCATCAATCACTATTGCTTGCCTATCTTGTGGCAGGTCTTCTATGTGAGTCTTGCCTTGCACAACAATTGATCCACGACCAGTTGCAAATGCTGATTTTATTCCAGACCTTCCAAGAATCGTTCCCCCAGTTGGGAAATCCGGCCCTGGCATCACTTCAAGTAACTCATCCAAAGTAACTTCAGAATTATCTACATATAATATACAAGCATCTATTATTTCTCCAAGATTATGAGAAGGAATATTGGTTGCCATACCAACTGCAACACCACTTGCACCGTTTACCAATAGATTCGGAAACTCTGCAGGCAGCACAACTGGTTCTGTTTCATTTCCATCGTAGTTTGGCCTAAAATTAACTGTATCTTCATCAATATCATTCAGTAAAAAGTGTGACACTTTTTGAAGTCTTGCTTCTGTGTATCGCATTGAAGCTGGTGGATCTCCATCTATCGAACCAAAGTTACCTTGCCCATCAATAAGCGGTAAAAGAAGAGAGAAATCTTGAGCCATCCTAACCAAGGAATCGTAAATAGCTGCATCACCATGTGGGTGATATTTCCCCATTACGTCCCCAACTATACGAGCCGCTTTTTTATATGGCTTACCGGCATCGAATCCAGCTCTCGACATTGCATATAATATACGCCTATGAACAGGTTTAAATCCATCCCGCACGTCAGGTATAGCCCTGCTTATGATAACGCTCATTGCGTAGGAAAGATAAGAATCTTCCAGCTCTTTTACTATTGAGATTGGTACTATATTATCCTGCATTTTCTATACTTTAATTGAAGTAATTAATAATACTAACATTCAGTTAAGCAAATGGGCAATGACAGACTTGAACTGCCGACCTCCTCGGTGTAAACGAGATGCTCTACCAGCTGAGCTAATTGCCCCTTTAGATCTAATTCTATAGCTCAATATTATTATTGTAAACAAAAATAGCGATAAATTAGCTTTAGGTAAGCTATAAGCTTTTATGAAATCTTTGGGTGCGTGCTGTGAAGTTTTATAAATTTTAGTCTTGATGTCACTTTGTATAAAGGTATTTTTTCACTCACATCTTTGGAAGTTGTAGCCATGTTTAACAACTTTAAATAGAATATTGTAGCATTTTGAGAATCTGAAAGTTTATCTAGAATAACAGCTAAATTATAAGTATAAAAAATATTGTTTTCATCGAGGGAAATAGCAGTTATCATATACTCTCTACCTTTTACATAATCCTCCTTTTTCATATAGATCAGACCTAAATTTGCTAATAAAGGAGCATAATTTTTATGTATATCATACAATTTTAACATTTCACTCAACGCCAGATCAGGATCATATTGTGAGATTATCGTCAGAAAATTTTTTAATATGTAAGGGTTACTAGGGTGTTCTTTTAACAGTCTTGTGTAAATCTCTACAGCTTTTTTGTATTCTTTATGAGCGTAATAAATATTCCCTAGTCCAATCAAAGCATTTTTATGATAAGGAAACTTTGCGGTAATCTGATTAAGGAGAGAAATAGCTGTTTCATTATCTCCTAACTCAAAGGAATCTTTTGCTTTTTTTAAAGTAGAGTATATGTCAAAACTCTTGCCAGAATTCTGCGAAATTTTGATATTAAATTTGTCACTTTTTCTCTCAATAACATCAAGATCTTTATATTTTTTATCAGCTTTTATATGCTTGACAACACTATCAAAGGCCTTCTGTATCTCCAAATTTTCACTAGCATAGGTAACAGAAGACCTCCATAAAATCACAACGCAAATTAACATGCAGATAAACATAGGTCCTAGTGTTGTGGCATTGGCTGCAGCGTGTAACCAGTAAACCTTATTTCTTTTAGCTATGCGCAACACATTACAAATTCATAAATGCTAAATTACCTATCTCATACAATAATAAAGATATTATTAATTAGCGGGACGAATATTCTGTGTAGAACGCACTTATCTTTTGTCTTCTATATTTCGCTTCATTTCCACAAAAATGCTTCGATTTATCTTAACATTTTGTCAACTACCTTTGTAGATTTAAAAGGGCATTTTTACATATTCCATATGGCTGCCAATTGCACCCCTCACATGCGTACTCGAATTTCTCTAAAGACATTTTCTCTCTAATCTTTTTTACTGCCTCATTCCAAGTTAAAGTCTCGCCAATTTTTACTCCTAAAATTTCCATATGCCTTCTATCTAGCTCTAAAACTTTAGCTTGTGTGGTGCATTTACCTTGTTTAGTCTGATTTGGACAAGCACTACAGATACTATCAAGGTTACCAACTACTTCGATTTGAGTACTAATTACTTTGCTTGCTATCTTTTTATAATTTTCTGCAAAACCCTGAGAATACCCATATCCCCGAAACGCGAGGGTGCACATGAAATGATGAGGGCGGAATTTTATCATTTTTTCAAATATTGCAAAGCTGCTACAAGTAGAAAAATTTTTATCAAACCAGGAAGGATAAATGGCAAAACACCCACCATTATTGCTTGTCTCAGACCCAAGTAAACAGCAAGCCAACTAACACCACAAATAAAGATTATAACTGTACCAGCCAGACAACTTAAAGAATTACACACAAATGATTTATACTTAGAGTTCAGTAATTCATTTACTTTGCTCATTACCATAACGGCAGCTAAACAGCCAATTAAATATCCACCTGTTGGTCAGAGAAAAATGTGATAACCACCAGAAAAATTCGCAAGAACAGGCAATCCTGCTGCACCAAGTGATAGATATGTAAGCACAGAATAAAATGCTGTTCTGCGGTTAAATTTAAGCCCAATAAGCATTACTCCTAAAGTTTGCAATGTGATAGGCACAGGCTGCAATGGTATGCTTATTTGAGCCATCAAGAATAAAAGTAAAATGCAAGACAATATTTCAGCAAGTGTTGATCTGCTGCTAGATTGTGTTATAAACATACCTTCCCAATAAAAATAACTTATTAAATGTAATATATGTGTATGAGAGGTTTTGCAATTTAAATTTTGCTTATATTGTGCTACAATGAATTATTTATGCACTATTAAATTAAAAATGATGAGTAAACAAGATCTATTATCGTTGATGAAAGCAAGACACAGCGGACGTTCATACGATCCTACAAGAGCAATATCTCAGGAAGACATGGATATTTTAATGGAAGCTGTAAGGCTGACTCCCTCATGTTTTGGTGATGAACCCTGGAGATACGTAATATGCAACAAACAGAACAATCAAAGCGCATGGGAAAAGCTGCTAAATTGCCTTGATGAATCTAATCAAAAATGGGCAAAAGATGCACAAGTGTTAATCATATCTTTAAGTGCTAAAAACTTCCGTAAACAAGGTAAAGGAGAAAATCTTTGGGCTAATCATGATACTGGTGCAGCAAATTATGGACTTATGTTACAAGCTGCAGTTATGAACTTAATGGCCCATCAAATGGGTGGATTTGATAGAGATAAAATAGTGAAAGAGTCCAATATACCCAATGACTTTAACGTAATGTCAGTGATAGCGGTTGGTTACGAAGGAGAGGGCGCTGAAACAAGTAAGAAAAAAAGGAGACCAATAGAAGAAATGTTTTTTTATGATGAGTGGCCAAGGTCCTGAAAATTTTATCAAAATGCACGGAACTGGTAACAACTTCGTTATCATGGACTCACGTTCAGCAAATGATTTAAATTGGAACTATAAAAAAATTGCTAACCAAAACGGTTGCGATCAAGTCATAGTGATAACAAACTCCAGTTTAGCCGATTGCTTTATGCATATCTATAATGCTGATGGTAGCAAAGCTGAAATGTGCGGAAATGCAGCACGTTGCGTTGGATATTTGCTAATGTCAGAAAAAGGTACTGAGTATATCACTATTGAGCTGGTAAACAAACGCATTTTAGAGTGTTTTAAAGTGGGTGATAAATCCATAAAGGTTAACATGGGTAAACCTTTGCTAAAATGGCATGAAATTCCCTTATCTACTGAGTGTGACACTCTTTACTTACCTATAGAGCTTGAAATGCTAAAAGAGCCCGTTGCAGTAAATATTGGTAATCCTCACATAGTTTTTTTTGTTGATAACGTAAATGAAATACCATTGCAAAGTTTAGGACCAAAGCTGGAAAATCACGTATTATTTCCTCAGAAAATTAATATTAGTATTGCACAAGTTGAAAAGTCTGGAGAAATAACTTTAAGAGTTTGGGAAAGAGGTACAGGCATTACCGCATCATGCGGTAGTGCAGCCTGTGCGGCACTTGTTGCATCCACACTACGTGGATATCTGACTGCCCAACAGACTTCAGTAGATTTACCAGGAGGTAAGTTATTAATCGAATGGGCAAATAACGTACTCATGACCGGTGATATAGGATTTTTGTAACCCTAATTCTAGTGATGCATTACTTCCAAAACTTTTTTACCAATCACTGCAGGAGTCTCTGCAATTGCAATTCCAGCGCTTCGCATAACTTCTAGTTTTGCACCAGCACTTCCACCGCTGGAAGAGATGATTGCTCCAGCGTGTCCCATACGTCTTCCTGGAGGTGCCGTTTGGCCTGCTACAAAACCAACGATTGGCTTTTTAGTTTTTTCCGTTTTCACAAAATGTGATACATCTTCTTCTTCGTTTCCACCTATTTCACCAATAACTACAATACCATGAGTATCGTTATCTTTTAAAAAGAGCTCCATACAGTCGACAAATGTCATACCATGAACTGGATCTCCCCCAATTCCGATACATGTGGATTGACCAAGACCAACAGAGGTTGTTTGTGCTACTGCTTCGTAAGTTAAAGTTCCAGAGCGAGACATAATTCCTATGTGTCCACGCTTATGGATATGACCAGGCATAATTCCTATTTTGCATTCTTCAGGTGTAATAATTCCCGGGCAGTTAGGACCAATCAATCGACTTTTTGAGCCGATAAGCGCACGCTTAACTTTCACCATATCAAGTATAGGAATGCCCTCTGTAATACAAATTATCAATTCTATTTTTGCATCTATTGCTTCAAGTATTGCAGCAGCAGCAAATTTAGCAGGTACATATATAACTGTAGCATTTGCACCGGTTTTTTCTTTGGCTTCTGCTACAGTATTAAAAACCGGTAAATTAAGGTGAGTGCTCCCACCCTTTCCAGGAGTCACACCGCCAACCATTTTCGTCCCGTAGTCAATAGCTTGCTCTGAATGAAACGTACCTTGTGCACCAGTAAAACCCTGGCATATTAATCTTGTATCTTTATTTACTAAAACGGACATGCTTTATTTTACCTCTTTTACTATCTTTTGTGCAGCATCACCCAGTTCATCTGCAGCAATAATATTTAATCCCGACTCTTCTAAAATTTTTTTTCCTTCTTCAAAATTAGTACCTGATAATCTAACCACTAGAGGAACTTTAATGCTCATTTCTTTTGCAGCAGCAACAATTCCACTTGCAATAATATCGCAACGCATTATACCACCAAATATGTTAACCAGAATTCCTTTTACGTTGCTATCAGACAATATAATTTTAAATGCTTCAGTTACAGTTTCTTTACTCGCTCCACCACCAACATCCAAAAAGTTAGCAGGCTCTGCTCCGTAGTATTTTATTATATCCATTGTTGCCATAGCAAGACCTGCACCATTTACCATGCAACCAATACTGCCATCCATTTTGATGTAACTGAGCCCATACTTTGAAGCCTCTATCTCTTCTTTCACTTCTTCATCATAATCACGAAGTTCCATAATTTCTGGGTGACGATATAAAGCATTATCATCGAAATTAATTTTCGCATCGAGCGCAATAAAATCTCCAGAATTTGTTTCAACCAGTGGATTAATTTCAATTTGGCTCGCATCAGTTGCAATAAACGCATCATATATATTTTTTGCAACATTTGTTATTTTTTCTATTTGTTCTGAACTCAAATTAAAACTGCTGCTCAACTTGCTGCTATCAAAGCTTGTAGCAGAATCAATATCAAATTTCACAATTTTTGCGGGAGAATTTTTCGCCACTTCTTCAATGTCCATTCCACCTTCTGAGGAAAATATGAATATTGGCCTACTGAGCTTCGGGTCGGTTACCAGGCTTAAATAATACTCTTTCTTAATGCTTGAGCCTTCTTCAACGTATACTTTTCTTACTTGCTGCCCGCTTGGCCCTGTTTGATGAGTAACTAAAGTCATACCAATCATGTCCTTTACAAACTGTTGAGCTTCTTCAGCTGACTTTGCTAGCTTTACGCCACCGGCTTTACCCCTACCACCTGCATGAATTTGAGCTTTAACTACAAACACGTCAGATTTTAATTGACTTACTTGAGTCTTTACTTCTTCCGCAGATGTAGCAACAAAACCTTTTGGCACTGGGACATTAAATTTATGTAAAACTTCTTTCGCTTGATATTCGTGAATATTCATAAAATAACCAATGATAAACTATTAACTTGAGTATAAACTACCAACCATAACGCTGCCTTCTGCACTCTTGTTGGTACCTCTTTTTTTTAGCTTCAGCTTTCTTTTTAGCTCTTTTTTCTGATTTTTTTTCATGATATTGTTTTTTCATTTTCAACCCTCTTCCTTCCTTTTGAATTGTTTTTTTCAATACTGGAAGAGCTCTGTCTACATCACCATAATGGACTGATACTTCTATCAAACTCTATACCTCCTTCGGTAATCATTTCAAAATCTATTTATAAATTAGAAAACTAACATTGTCAATTATTTTATAAACTTGAGCGTTAAAATGTAATATGCCGTAATTTACATGACAAATGATGTCATTCCACTGTCCGCTACTTGCTTACTGATGGAGATTGCTCTTATGTTACAGCGTTCTTACAATTATACTAACATCGGGGCGGAGAGATTTGAACTCCCGACCCTTTGGTCCCAAACCAAATGCGCTACCAGGCTGCGCTACGCCCCGACTTCTTTACTCAGAGTATCAATAACTCAGGCAAAATGCAAGATTCATTTGTTTACTTTAGAAAAAATATAATACGAGATTTATAGCTCTTTTTACAATAATCCGAACAGATCATAATATGCTACTGCTCTACCATAGCCATAAGCACATATCTTATCCTATTCGGACTATTGAGAGAAGTGCTATAATATTATCTTAGAATATGTTTTTTATTAGCTACTCTTTAACAACAGACTGCTTCGTAGAGAGTCTACAGAGTTTTTGTGCGCGCAACACTGAACCAGATTTCTTTATCTTAGCCATATTTAAAAATCTAGCTACACCAATTGGTGAAAGTTAGTGCAGCAACCACAGCGGTATCGACTCTTAAAATTCTTTTTCCTAGACTCAATTTTTGACAAAACTTATCGGCAAGATCAAGTTCATAAGATGAAAAACCACCTTCAGGGCCAACAATAATAGCAACATTTTTCTTACCTTTCAGCACTTTATCAGCTTTACCTGTTTCATCACATAAAACAAAATTTTTACTCTGGGAATCAGGTAATTCGCAAAAGTTAATAGGAGGCAAAATCTCTGGTATACTTATCCTACCGGATTGTTCCGCTGCTTCGATTGCTTGTAATTTTGCTCTACTTAGGTTAATATTTTTTACCACTGTACGTTCCGTTGAAATAAATTGAATGCAGATTACTCCCATTTCAGTTGCCTGTCTTACTATGTTGTTCAAAGCAGCACTTTTTACCATGGCACAATACAGGTATAAATTTTCCTCATATTGCTGTTGTTTAGTGCATTCTTTGGGTGTAACTTCTGTCAATTTACGCGATATATTAACTACTTCTCCTAACCATTCTCCATCTTTTCCATTAAAAAGAGAGAGATTATCATACTTCTTAAGCCGCATTACATTGCAAATATAGTGACTTTGTTGTGGATTAAGTGCTAAACTCACGCCTTGTGGTAAAGCTTCTTCAACATAGAGCCTAATTTTTCCCATTCAAAACTTTAATTATATTCTACTTGAGTGACCCTTACGGGATTTGAACCCGTGTTACCACCGTGAAAGGGTGGTGTCCTAACCACTAGACGAAAGAGTCAACTTGAATCTAACTAGGTTATATCGATTACATATATAAAGTCAATTCAATTATTTTGAATCACATAGTTAGAGGGATATATCAGTAATCTTATATCGACCATACGCGTCAAGTTAAGAGATTGTGAGCAAATTTAGAGAGGTTAAAGTGGATACTCTAGCCCTTCTAGGTTTGTCTTTTAATGAAAATCGCGACCAAGTTATAGTGAGTTTTTTAAGAAATGCTTTTAAACTATTAATTTTGGTTAATACTAAAAATAACTCTCTAACCCGCCTTTTTAGATCAATAAATGCCTTTGTTAAGCTAAGTTCTGTATTCTTTTTCACTTCTGTGCAACCAACTATGCCGTGAAATATAAGAATTGCACACAATTTAGCATATAGTTCACATAATACTCTGCATGGCTTTCCTTTTACCTTATCAAGCCTGATATGGCTTTTATACAATTTAAATAATAACTCAATTTGCCACCTTACTCTGTAAATCGTTAATACTTGCTCAGCACTAATTTTATTTTCTGGAACATTAGTTATAAATATTGACCAGTTCAACAATTTTTGATTTCTTTTAGAGGATGTATA
>NZ_JAPQLF010000095.1:0-10672 GCF_028982105.1 Wolbachia endosymbiont of Drosophila bicornuta
GGCATTCAACCTCCTTATCATCATCTACCCTTATCCTATCACATCCGGACTTTTATGGAAAGAGCTATAGTTGCAATTATAGCTCTTTTTACAATAATCCGAACAGATCATAATATGCTACTGCTCTACCATAGCCATAAGCACATATCTTATCCTATTCGGACTATTGCGAGAAGTGCTATATAATATTAAAGCAGGCTGATGAATATAAGCACGATAGATAATACGCTGCAAAATTACATAACAAAATACATTGAACAAACATTCGCTACACACGTGCTAGGCAATAGATACGACAAATTGTATAGGAAACTTCTAAGTGGTATAGAAGAGATAATAAAGCTTGCTGTAAATGAAGCAAAACACTACGATGAAAATTTAGAAGATCTATATAACGATTCAAGATTTAATAAGAAATTTATTCAAGCTGTTGCTAAACATCATGTGTCGGAATTTTTAAATACTTATCCGAAAAGAAAAGAAATTGTTGCAGAATTTTACAATGAACATCACATTAACGAAAGTGATTTAAAGACTCTGGAAAAGGGGAAAGATTTAGTAAATAAAATAAATAACATTAACTTACTGCAACAAAATGAAAAAAATGAGGAATTCAATATTAGAAAGACACTTGCTCAATCAATAAAAATGCCTTCCATAGAAAAACACAAGTTAGAACATTCAAAATAACCTTGGCGAAGTATGGCAAAATATACAACTTATGGATAGTCTATTTCATTTTAACTCCTGGCACGCTTTAGTAATACTATCACATCCAATTTCTAGTTGTTCCTGAGAGGTTGCATAAGAAATTCTGATAAAATTTTCTAGACCAAATGCAATTCCTGGAACCACAGCAACCAAATGATCTCCCAGTAAGTATTCAGTAAAATCTAAATCATTATTTATTATCTTACCACTTTTTGTGCTTTTACTGAGCAATCCTTCACATGAGACAAATAAATAAAACGCACCTTGTGGAACAGACGCTGATAATCCCGGGGCAGAATTTAGCTCTTTCACCATAAAATCTCTACGACTCTTAAAAATCCTTGTTCTTTCTTTCAAAAAACTATGATCACCGTTTAATGCTGCTGCTGCTGCTGCTTGTGCTATCGAATTTGGATTAGAAGTGCTTTGAGACTGCAGCGTAGAGATAGCTTTTACCACATCACTTCTACCTGCAATATACCCTATTCTCCAGCCTGTCATTGCATAGGCTTTTGATACTCCATTGACTACAAAAACTCTATCATAAAGCTTCGGCTCAACCTGAGCGATAGTAAAAAACTTTTCGTCGTATATTATATGCTCATAAATATCATCTGTAACGACATTCATATGTGGATATTCAAGCAATATTTGTGCTATGTCTTTCAATTCATCACATGTGTACACAGCTCCTGCAGGGTTGTTCGGTGAGTTAAGAATTAACCATTTAGTTTTTTTAGTTATCCTGCTTTTCAATAATTCCGCTGTCAGTTTAAAATTTTGTTTGCATTCTACTACAACTGGCAAGCCGCCAAAAAGACTTACCATATCAACATATGAAACCCAATAAGGAGCTGGAATAATAACTTCATCTCCAGAGTTAATTGTTGCCATGAACAAATTGAATAACACCTGCTTAGCACCTGTACCAACACAGATTTGGTTAAGCGTGTACTCGAGGTTATTATCCTTTCTTAACTTATTAATTATTGCTTCTTTCAGCTCACGCGTTCCATCAACAGCAGTATATTTAGTCTTACCTTCACTTATTGCTTGAATAGCTGCTTTTTTTATATGATCTGGAGTATCAAAATCCTGTTCTCCTGCAGCTAAAACACAGATCTTTTTTCCTTCATTTTTCAACTTATTTGCCTTATCAGTTACAGCAATCGTATGTGATGGTTTTATTAGGGACATTCTTTTTGCAAGGTCTGACATATCTTACTGAAGCTAAATTCAAATGATAAACCCCGTACAACAAAAAAGCTAGAATTTTGTGTATTGTATTAGTAGCTTTTTACCAGGTTTACCAACGCAGCAATATTTTCAACTGGAGTATCAGGGAGTACTCCATGTCCGAGATTAAATATGAAGGGTAAATCTCTAAAGCAATCTATTATACGTTTTGCTTCTTTGATTGCTTCCGTTTTATTATAGGCTAAAAGATTAGGATCAAGGTTTCCTTGTAGAGGGATGTTTAGATTCGCTTTCGCCCATTTTATTGGAACGTTATAATCTATACTTACTGCAGATACACCTGTTTGTTCGCAGTAATCTTTATAAAGATTTCCAGCAGACCTTGGAAAACCTATTATTGGAAAATCAGAAAATCTACCCTTTATTGCCAAGATAATTCTCTTTGTTGGTTCGATAACATATTCTTTAAACAATGGTTCCGATAACGCACCAGCATTACTGTCAAATAGCTGAATAACATCTGCTCCAAATTCTATCTGTTTAATTAGATAAATAATCGTTACTTCCGTTATTCGTTCAATTATTTCCTTCAAACACGAAGGATAAAAATTTAATACTTTGGAAAAAGTTTTGCTGCTCCCACCTTCTATGATGTATGAGGCTACTGTCCATGGTCCAGCAGCAAATCCTATGAGAGATTTTTCTTTTGGTAATTGGCTTCTGACTTTTTTTATAGCGTTTAGAATTGGTAAGGTTTTAGTTTCAATTTCTTGTGGACCCTTCAATTCCTTAGTACTTTCGACGGGTTTTATTATTGGACCTACACCGCGTACGAAATTCACGTCACAACCCAAAACATCAGCTATTATTAAAATGTCTGAAAAAATTATCGCCGCATCCATGTCAAATCTTGTCACCGGCTGTAACGTCAATTCTGTCATTAAATCTGTGTTGTAGCATATCTCCATAAAATTATTCATATTTTCTACTGCTTTGCGGTACTCAGGAAGAGACCTGCCAGCCTGACGCATTAGCCAGATAGGCACTCTTCCACCCGGCTCATTTCTCTTAATAATTTTCGCTATTGTTGTTTTGCCGCTTTCCAATCTATTCTATTTATTCTTTTGTATATTAAAGTATAGTAATAATAATAGTTCTATCAATAACTTGTTACTAACTTAAAATTCAGTAAAAATTGGCGTTGTTCAACTTGTGGATAAATATGTGAGTAACTTTCGTATATTATTGATTTTCTGTTATGATTTATGTGTATAAGTAAGGTGTTTAGAGTGTTAGTAATTTTCTTTTATGGAAAATACTTTACCATCATGCATTGTTACACAACTATGTATATGTTGTTGAAAAAGTTGTTGATCAATTGTTGGTATTTTATATCAACAAATAATTCACAAATTAATTTGACATTATTCACATGCTTATTAAACATTTAATAACAGTTTTCTTGATAAATCTAATCTGAAAACGTTTTTGCCATTACAGGGAATAAATTGAGTAAAAAAAGAACCTTAGTAGAAAAAATAGCATATAGAATTTTTCTCTTCCTTTTCAAAAAAGCTTCTGTGTTGAAAAAGTGTGCGACTGAGGCATTAATGAAAGATCTACCAGACCTTAATATATTTAATGGTCTATTAAAATTCCGCGATTGTGGTATAATGGATATAATGACTACACGTACAGAGATATGCGCAGTAGACATTGAGTCAAGCGAGCGTGAAATAATAAAGAAGATAAAAAACACTTGCCACACTAAAATACCAATTTATAAAAATAACTTTGATAACGTAATAGGCTTTTTTTATGTAAAAGATGTTATTTTTAATAGGGATAAAAATTTTAATCTGAAACATATTATACAAAGCGTAATATTTGTTCCACCATCGATGAAGACAACTAATCTTTTTGTTAGGATGAACTCTTCTAAATCATGCTTAGCTATCGTATTGGATGAATATGGTGGAACTGATGGTTTAATTTCAATGACTGATCTTATAGAGGAACTAGTACCAAACATTGATAGTGAAAACGAAATAAATTCAGAATATACCATTACTGAATTGTCTCAAAATAAGTTTGAAGTATCAGCAAGGGCTCTTATAAAAGATATAGAAGAGGATCTAAAAATAGAATTACGTGACCCTGAAGAAGACTATGTTACACTTGGTGGTTTGATTCTTTCGATTGCTGGTAAAGTACCTTCTGTAGATGAAGTAATTAAATATAAAAATGGTATGAAGTTTATCATCAAAGATGCAAATGAGCGCTACATTAATAAAATAGTACTAGACTTAAGTGATTACAAAAATTAGATTTGGTACCCATTGTCTGGGAATGCCTTGACACGAAGAAAAAGTTGTAATGACCAAATATGCAACTCAAGTTATAGTTAAACCTATTTCCAGCAAATTATTTTCGCAAGTATAATGCATTTCAGTGTTATAGTACTCTAATAATAAAGAGGTCATATAGATATTAATATCTTTTGTATTTAAATTAGTGTCATTTTTTTTGATTAATTTGTCTACTAATGATTTGCTTATTGGTTTGTGTTCATTTAGAATTTTTATAGTTAATAGCATTTTATCTTCTGTTTGACTCAGTAAAACAGATACTAGTTCAACTTCCGCCACTGCACTGGCTATAGTTAGCACCATATTAGAAATTATCTTATTTATCTTTTCAATTAAATCTTCCTTATTTTTTGCAGAGTATGCGTCTATTTTCCACGTAAGCTTTACTTTTTTTTTAATAAATAATTTTCGATATTAGATTTGGTCTTATCAAAGCTATAATTATCCATTGAAGAAGAATATGCCTGCTTCATAACTTTATGTTTATATATTAAATCATCGGAGCTTTCTTTAAGAAACAACAACGCTTCCTTCTGCGCATCAGCATCATTCTTATCTATTACTTCAAGCTCTTCTACGCCAAACGTTATTCCATTCATAGAGTTAGCAAAGTCATGAAGCAGCCGTCCTGATAGCAGTTCCGTTATTAACAGTATGTTTTTGGTATTTTCGTTCATTGGATAATTATAAATGATTTAAGTTACCCTATATTGGTAAGTATATAATAGTCAATTAAGAGAAAGTTTCGTTGCACTTTTTATATCAAGGCATTAATATAGTATTAACAATTTTAAAATTTATAAAAGGATTATGAATACTTATACCAGATCAGGAATAGATATTGAACTATATAATAAGTTAATAAAAGAAGTCAAGCCTATTGCTCAAGAAACTACTAGAGAAGAAGTAATCAGCGAAATAGGTTCATTTTCTGCGTTATTTGATTTTGCTGCACTAAGTAAGAAGTATGACCATCCAGTACTCGTTTCCTCAACTGATGGAGTAGGTACGAAACTGTTGATAGCTCAAGAAGTGAATAAACATGATACTATAGGTATAGATTTAGTTGCAATGTGTGTAAATGACTTACTTGCACAAGGAGCAACGCCTTTGTTTTTCCTTGATTACTTTGCAGCAGGCGTTTTGACCAAAGATGTTTTATTATCTGTGGTTAATGGCATTGCAGAGGGGTGCAAGCAAGCTAAAATAGCATTGGTTGGTGGGGAAACTGCAGAAATGCCTGGAATGTATGGTAATAATCACTATGACCTTGCAGGGTTTGTGGTTGGTGTAGTTGATCGAAAGCAAATTCTTCCAAACTGTAGTATGATGAAAGCAGGTGATTATATAGTTGGCTTAGAGTCAAGTGGAATTCACTCAAATGGGTTTTCTTTAGTGCGCCATGTTTTCAAAAGCTTAGGTATAAATTATAACGATACATCTCTATGGAATAATAAATCTTGGAGTGAAATACTACTTGAACCAACAAAAATATATGTTGATTCTTTGCTGCCTATCATGTCACAAGTAAAAGGTATTGCGCACATCACGGGTGGTGGTTTGGTAGACAATATTCCGCGAATTCTTCCAAAAAACTTATTTGCAAACATAGACATTAATTCCTGGAAATGGCCAGATATATTTTTATGGCTAACAAAGGAGGGTAAAATAGAGAAGAAAGAAATGCTAAAAACATTTAGTTGTGGTATTGGTATGGTATTGATCGTAAGTTCTGAGAATATGCAAAACGTGAAAAATCATTTCCAAAAACGTGGAGAAAAAATTGAAATTATTGGAAAACTTGATGAGGCATGTAACCCTCCACTTGATAGAGTAGTATTTAGTTAACCTAACTTTACTGACAGTCTTTTTGCAACTTCTAGGTATGCTTCCTTTAAATCTCCTAAATTCAAACGAAAGACATCTTTGTCTAGCTTTTTATAAGTATTTTTATCCAATAATCTGCAGTTATCAGGGCTAATTTCATCAGCTAAAACGATTTTAGTACTGTCATTTATTAATCTGCCAAATTCTAACTTGAGATCAACTAAATATATACTTGCATTTGAAAATAGGTGAACTAATATTTCGTTGATTTTTAAAGTTGTAGTTTTAACTTCATCCATTTCTTTGCTAGATAGCCAATCAAAATACAGTATGTGATTTTCACTTACCATTGGGTCGGCTAGGTCATCATTTTTGTAAAAAAAATCGATTATAGGAGATGCAAGCCTCTCACCTTCTTTGATATTAAAACGTTTGCAAAAGCTGCCAGCTGCGACATTTCTAACTACTACCTCAAGAGGTATTATCTTGAGTTTTTTGACTAGCTGTTCTCTTTCGTTTAGAGTTTTTATAAAGTGTGTGCTAATTTCTGCTTTCTCAAGCTTTTCCATGATAAAAGCACTAATATGATTATTAATTATTCCTTTACCATCGATTATTTCATATTTTTCCTTATTGAATGCTGTAATATCATCTTTAAAGTGCTGTATGACAATTGATAAGTCTTCAGTTTCAATAATGGCTTTCGCTTTACCTTCGTATATCGTTTTATTCAGTGACATGTTTAATTTAACTATATATTATATCAATTTACTACTCTTAGAGTATAGCCACAAATAACTTAAAGTAAACCTTAATGGCATTCAATGTTACAATATTAACCATATTCCCAGAAATGTTCCCGGGGTTTTTGAACTATTCTCTTGCCGGAAAAGCGTTAGAAAAAAAAATATGGAACCTTGAAGTAATAAATATTCGTTCTTTTGCGAAAGATAAACATTCAACTGTGGATGATGTTCCATATGGAGGTGGAGCAGGAATGGTTATGTGTTCTGATGTAGTTGGTGATGCAGTAGATAGTATGCTCTCTGTTCATAAAAACACTAAGTTTATTTACATGACTCCATCTGGAACTAAGTTTAATCAGAATATTGCCAGAGAATTATTAGAGTTTCCTCATATAACAATATTGTGTGGTCGATTTGAAGGTATTGACCAAAGGATAATTGATGCGTATACTCCTTATGAGTTAAGTATTGGAGATTATATACTTTCAGGAGGTGAGCCAGCTGCAATGGTGGTTCTTGATGCATGCATTAGACTTCTTCCAGGTGTAGTAAATAATACCGATAGTATTACTGAAGAAAGTTTTAATTATGGTGGTGGTGTACTTGAATATCCTCAATATACTAGACCTGAGCAGTGGAAGGGATATAAAGTACCTGAGGTTTTGTTATCTGGCAATCACAAGAAAATAAGTGATTGGAGGCAGAAGCACTCTCATGTTATAACAAAAAAGCGTAGGCCTGAATTATTGAGTGGAGAGATGAATGACAAATTTACTTAAAAAATTTAACGAACAGCAAATGCAAGTGTTAGCTAAAGAAATACCAGAATTTCGTCCTGGCGATGATTTGAAGGTCACTTTTAAAGTAGTTGACGGTACAAGTGAACGTATACAGATATTTGAAGGTGTATGTATATCAAAAAGGAACCGCGGGTTACATTCTTCTTTTGCAGTCAGAAAAGTGAGCCATGGAGAAAGTATAGTGTCTCAGTTTTTTGTTTATTCTCCTGCACTGGTTTCAGTGCAATTGACAAGAAAAGGAAAGGTTCGTAGAGCAAAACTGTATTATCTGTGCAAACTATTTGGAAAAGCTGCAAGGATCAAAGAGCGTACTACTTATGTTAAAAAGAAATCTAAGTAGATACAATAGGGAGTGATGTCAATTGTGTCATCTCAGAACTCTCTCTTGTCATCCCAGTGCGTGACACACAACTGTACGAACATTGTGTTTGCCTCCCGCTGTGGTGTCATCCCAGTGCTCCGACACTGGGATCCAGCATTCATTATTCTCCTTTTGGTTTGTGCTTTCATGGAAAATGTAAAAATTATTTGCAGGCAAAGCCTGCTGGATCCCAGTGTCAGCTACTTGCATGACAAAAAAGGGGAAAGTTTTTTCAAATCCTCGTGTAAAGAAAAGTAAATGAGTATAAAGAAAAAATTCCTTAAATTACTTCAGTCAAGGCGTGTACATGCTCGTATAAAAAGGAAAAATAAAAAGAACAGAGCGCTACGCTTTTGTTCTTTCACGGCACTAGTTATCTCACTTGGCTGTCCTGTGTGTATATTGTTGAGTATATTAGTTAACTCTTACAGTGCCTTAACAGTAACGAAAATTTTATTGCCAGTTAAAATAAATGCTGATCTTACTTTGGCGAGTAATCCTAGTGATTTGCGATATAAGTCCATCGGCTTACTCAACGATTCTTTACGTAAGGTGTTTAAAGGAACTGATTTTAAAGACAGTGACGAAATTTTAAGTCGTAATTCTTACAAAGAACTAGAAAAATTTTTTCGTAAGAAAGTGAAAGGTAGTGGTGAATATGAGATCTGGTTTACCGCGTCAAGTATAATTAATTCAATAAATAAAGATAAACATTTGAATGATCATTATGCTAAATTACTTGATTGGCTAAAAGAAAAAGGGAGAGTGAAAAAATTTTTTAATAAGTCTTTATTCCTTAAATCTGACTCTCGTGAACCTGAGAATGCAGGGATTTTAGGTGCATTTATCGGCTCATTGATGACAATTATAGTGTGCCTAGCATTAGCATTACCAATAGGAATTATGTCGGGCATCTGTCTTTACGAATTTATGCCTAAAAATAGGCTCATGACCAATATTGTAGAAATTAGCATAAATAATCTTGCTGCAGTGCCTTCAATAATATTTGGTGTAGTAGGCTTAACTCTCTATCTTGGCATATTTGGGCTACCACGCTCTTCACCACTTGTTGGTGGAATGACTCTTTCATTTATGATGTTACCTAATATTATAATTGCAACAAAAAATGCCTTTGCGAATGTTCCTATTACGATAAAAGATGCAGCGTTTGCGCTCGGTGCACCTCACATCAAGGTGATATTAGATCACTCTTTGCCGATTGCATTACCAAGAATAATACATGGTACTGTGCTTGCAATTGCAAGGATTTTAGGTGAATCTTCCCCTTTACTTATGATAGGTATGGTAGCATTTATTGCTGATACACCTATGTCCTTCTTCGATCCGGCAACTGTTCTACCTGTGCAAATATACATATGGTCAAGCAGTCCTGAAATTGCATTTGTTGAACTTGCTGCTATCGCAATTATAGCTTTATTATTGGTGTTATTTGCGTTAAATTTAGTAGCAAATTTTGTAAAAAGGAAATTCGAATTTTTTAATTTTTAGCAATTCATGAAAATCACAGTCCTATCTGGTTATGGCTTAAATTGCGAAAAAGAAACTGCATTTGCATTTATGGAATGCAGCAGAAAGCTTGGTATTGGTAATATTGAAGTAAAAATCGTTCACATTAACGATATCATAGATAATCCAGGTGAACTGAAATTAAGCAATATACTTGCAATTCCAGGGGGTTTTTCCTATGGTGATGACACTGGTGCTGGTAATGCGTTTGCTTTACGTATTAAAAACAACTTGTTGGATGAGTTTCAAGAGTTTTTATCTCAGGACAAGCTGATTATAGGAATATGTAATGGTTGTCAGATATTAGTAAAATTAATTCCAGAGTTCTCTAATCTAGCTTTAATCCATAATGATATAGGCAATTACCAATGCCGCTGGATTAGAGTGAGAGTTAATCCGCAGAGTAATTCTGTTTGGCTACGGGGTCTGAGTGAACTATATCTCCCTATTGCTCATGGGGAAGGCAAATTTTTTATGGATCAAGATATTTTGAACCAATTGATTGAGAGCAATTCCACCGCATTACGTTACATTGATAAAAATGGCAACTATGCTAACCTACAATTTCCTTACAATCCGAATGGATCTACATACGACCTAGCAGCTTTATCAGATAAAAGTGGAAGAGTGCTAGCTTTAATGCCCCATCCAGAAAGGGGAATATTTTTTACTCAGCAAGATAATTGGCCCCTTGAAAAAGAAAAGAGCAAGCGTTTAGGTGTTGCTGTGCCAAAATATGGCGATGGAATGCTTATATTTGAAAATGCACTGAAGTATTTTTGTTAAAATTTATTGATAGGGATTTATGGTCGAAATTATCCCCTGATATTGCAAAAAACTTGCTTGACAAGCCTTGCCAGTCCCCTTATCATGAAACTGAAGCTATTTATTTATCTTCTCTGTACAGATTAAATGACAAAAAAACTCACGTATCTGGCGTC
Source organism: Wolbachia endosymbiont of Drosophila bicornuta (assembly GCF_028982105.1). Lineage (NCBI taxonomy): Bacteria > Pseudomonadati > Pseudomonadota > Alphaproteobacteria > Rickettsiales > Anaplasmataceae > Wolbachia > Wolbachia endosymbiont of Drosophila bicornuta. Next base: position 10,480 of record NZ_JAPQLF010000095.1, read on the forward strand.
CCATGTTTAATTTTTTGCACTATGTGCATCTTATGTCTTTATAAAATTCTAGGTTTTTACCTAATATAAGCTGAAATGCGCTTATAAAGCATTTAAAATATCAAAAAACGCCAACTTAAAAAATGGATAGTGAATAATTAGCTACCCTAGGGTTTCTTTTGCCTTTTTTTCTGTTTAGTAAATTTCTTAAACA
>NZ_JAPQLF010000096.1:0-6187 GCF_028982105.1 Wolbachia endosymbiont of Drosophila bicornuta
GCTTATGGCTATGGTAGAGCAGTAGCATATTATGATCTGTTCGGATTATTGTAAAAAGAGCTATAATTGTAAAAAAGAGCGAGTGATTTGTGTAGAGCTTAAGATAGTTCGTTTCTTAGATTGCTAATTATCTTAGTGAATATTTAATACCTTCTACCTAGCAATTTCTTCCCTAGAATTAGAAACCCTTCTTAATTCTTCACGTTCTGCCCATGAAACCTTTTTGTTGTTAGACTCGCTTATTACTTCAGGACGCATTAATCCACCATATCTTTCAAAATATCCCTGTTCAATAGCATCGTAGACCAAGTGGTCACCGAGCGCGCAATCATTGCCTAACTCTTCTTCGCGACCTTTGAATTTTTCTAATATTTCCTCTCTATTACTCACTTCTACTATAATTTTGCTTTTATCTTGTACGTCAGGATACAGTCTAACGTCTACATTTTCCAAACTGGTATAGAAAGTTAATACTACATCGCTACCTTCTGTAAGATCTGCGTAATTCCTTATTCCATCTTCAGTTTTAATTTCTACTTCACTATTACCGATCTTTACTATAATTCTTCCACACTTTACCTCTCCATCTGTTAGACCTAAATCCCTTGCCCCATCTGCTATCTCTGCAATGTCTATTTTACTATCTTTAGAATATTCTAAGTAAAAAACGGAGTTGTCTACTCTTGCATCTTTTAGCTCGCTATTGGTTGCACTTTTTGCAATTTCAATAAATTTACTAACATTGCTAATATAATCTCTATAAGCTTTTTTCATGTTAGCTTTATGCTCTTTAAATTCTGATGTCAGTGTGTTAGCATCAACTGTATTACCAAACACCGCCCCTCTTGATACTAATTGACATATTACATTACTAGCAACTTTAGGATTTTTTTCTAACTCACTGATTTTTTTCGTCACATAATCGGTAAAAGTGTACTCATCACCTGAAAAAAAATCTTGTGAAGAAGAATAATTTAAACGTACACCAGACTTTATAGCATCATTTACAATCTCTTCAAGCTCAACCATGTTTTTAGCTTGAGATACCTTATCAGAAAACTTACTTAGCTTTTTCTTTTGATTTGAAGTTAATTTAACAAGTAAGGTACTGGTTTGTCCTTTCTTTTTCTTAGGGTGATTGATATTTATACTATAATCTAATGCTCCTGCTTCTAGAACTATCTTTTTTAACTGTTTCACAGAATTTTCATCTTCAGGTTCCCAAGAAAGATCTTCAATATGTGAAAGTACTTTTGATTCACCCATTCCGTGCCGAATATTTAGCACCACTTTTAGGTCTGAATCTCCTTCGTATTTACTTAAAAAGTCCTTTAAATTTTTAGTGCAGTCTGAGTTGAGCACAAGTAAGTCATACAATTCATTGTTCAACTTTTTCTGTTTATCAGTTAAAAATAATTCTTCCATATGATAGCAGAGGTTATTAGTTGCTATTCGTTGTGGAGTTTTACCCTTTCTACTTGTTATGTTAGGGTTAGCTCCTTTCAAGAGGAGAGAGTTTGCATTATTATAATGACTCATGGCAGCAGCAAGGTATAATGGAGTTTCGCCCTTATCATTTTGTATGTTAGGATCTGCACCTGCATCTAAAAGTAGATCTATAGCTCGATCTCCTAGGGAGCGGTATTCATCAATCTTTCCCCCTGCAACCGCATGTAGTACTGTTGACTCAGATTCTCCTCTCTTGAGGTTAAGAATTACTTTTAAATCTTTACTATTTTTATTGTCATGTAAAAACTTTTCAAGAGGTTCAGTATTATCAAATGAGCTATAGTAAGAAATTAAATATTTTAGGGTATTGAGTAACTCTTTATTTAATTTTTTTTGACTTGGAGTAAGATCATACTCAGAAGCAAACCAAGTACAAATCTGTTCTCTCATTCCAACTTTACTATCTATTAAAGATGGTAGTTCATTATGATTTCTAACTGATGGTAAATCTTCTGAGTACCACATATCATTCATCAGCTCGTTTAATAAATGTTCTTTAGATGATAGATGTTCTATAATGGATTCATATTCAAAATCATATGGTTCTGGTTTGGATTTTGGTTTTAGTAGATTGATGATAGATTTTACTATCCCAGTAGATTCACCCATACTTACCCCTTAAGCTAAAATATATGGTATATTGTATGCGATATGTAATATTAAGTCAACAACCATAATCTTTTTACTACTCATATGATTAAGCTTTTGTTAAGCTTTCATGGTAAGCAATATAAGATCTTTAGACAATCAAGCAGTGTAGCATTTACCCTAGAGTACGGCTTGTTGTCTGTTTTGAATTTGTTACTATCTCACACCAACTATTTTTTTTCTTTTCATTAGATAAGGTAATTTTTTCAGAAGATTGACGTAGTGTTTCATGTTTTTCAAAATATCCTCGTTTAATCGCATCATGTACTGAATATCCACCAAGTAAACAGTTCTTACCTAATTCTTCTTTACAATTTTTTAATTGCTTCAGCAGATCTTGATTGTTCACTTTGACCACTATTAGATCTTTATTCTTTGTATCAGGAAATAATCTCACTTCTAACTCTCCCTGGCTGGTATAGAAAATTAATACTATATCACTATTATCTGCAAGGTTAGTGTAATTCCTTATACCATCTTCTTTTATAATCTCTACCTCACTTTTTCCGATCTTTATTATATTCCTTCTATATCCTACCTGTTTCTGACTTAGTTGATCTCTTACTCCATCTGTGATCATTGCAGCATCTATTGTACTTCCCTCTGAATATTCCAAGTAAAAAACAGCGTTATCCATTCTTACATCATTCAGCCTACCATCGGTTGCACTTCTCGCAACTTTAATAAGTTTATGAGCATTATTGATGTGGCATGTATAAGAATCCACGATATTATTTTTATGAAACTTAAATTCCAATTCCAGTTCTTCAATTACATCAATACTATTTCTAGTATACAATACTGCCCCTGCTGATACCAAATTACACACTATATCACTAGCAACTTTAGAACTCCTTTTTAACTTGTTTAACTCACCAATTCTTTTTATAGTATAATCTGTTAGACTATACCAATTACATGCAATACGGTCTCCTGGAGAAAGGTCTTTGTTAAAATTTAGCCGCACTCCAGATCTGATGGCTTCATCTATAACTTTTTTTAGTTCGTCCATATCCTCAGCTTTAGATACCCTGCCTAAAAAACTATCTAATTTTTTCTGTTGATCTGGCATTAAATGGTACCATAAAACGGGGGGGCGTTTTTCCCCTGCCATACAATAAGGTACATCGCATGATACCCCTGCCCCCAAAAATAAGTTTCTTATTTCTGCACTAATGGCTTTGTCAATATAAGTAATATTTCTAGCACATTCAAGAACTTCCAACTCACCTCTTTCACTCCGAATATTTAATACCACTTTTAGATCCTGGTTACTCTTGTGTTTATCTAAAAACTCTTTTAAAGTTTTAGTGAAGCGAATAGGGCCGTATACAGGTATTACAAGAATGTCATATAACTCTCTACGCAACTCCTCTTGTTCTTTAGTTAAAAGAAGCCCTGCGACATTGTAATGACCATCATCAACTGCAACTCGTTGAGGAGTTTTTCCTTGTTTATCACATATATTTGAATTAGCACCTCCACGAAGTAGTGAGCTTACACCTTCACTATTACCAATAGCAGCAGCATAGTGCAAAGGCGTTTCTCCTTCATGGTTTTTTGTGTTAGGATCTGCTCCTGCTGCTAAAAGTAAACTTACAGCTCGATTTTCCTTATTGCTACCCACTTCATATATATGAGCCCCTGAAACTGCATGCAATACTGTTGCACCAGATTCCCCTCTTCTAAGGTTAACAACAACTTTTAGATCCGGATTGCTTTTATTATCCTCTAAAAATTCTTCAAGCTCATAAACACTACCATTATCATAATCAAAAAGAACACCTTCATCATACCAGTCTAAATACTTTACAATATTTAGCAGCTTTTCGTTTAACTTCTCTTGGTTTTCTGTAAGACGATGATCTTCACCAAACCAAAGGCACACTTGTTTGCGTAATGAATCTCCACTATCCATTAAAGATGGTGGTACTGTATCCTTAAGCATCGGCATAGTCATTTGAGTATACCAAGAATCATACTGACTACATATTTCACCTATTTCGCTCTCTGAATACCCTTGTTTTTTTAAGATTTCTAACGGATCATTACACAAAATTTGTGATAGATGTTCTGTTTTAATTAACTCATATTGATCATGGTATGGTCTATTTGTTTCTGAATAATCTTGCTCAGAATTCAGTTCCGGTTCTTTCTCTTCCTGGAAAGAATCGCAATAACCTTCATCTAATAACCTACTTTCTTTTTGAATTTCTTCTTGTCCAGAACAACCATGTTCAATTTCCGTTTGAGTAAAATTGTCTATCTTAGTATTTGCTTCACTCAGCTCATCTGATAGAGATTTTGCTGGCTTAAGATCTTGAGATCTCGAATTTGAACCATTAGATTTTTCCTGTAGTGCGTGCAACTCCATAGTTAAATCCCGAATTTTGATTCTTTTTGACTTAAACACATTCTTAGATCCTCAGCTTCTTGTAAAACCTCATCATTGTCCGAATCGCTATCTGATAGCATCTTGCCTAAAGATTGTATTGAATCTTCCAACTTCTTATTTTGACGTTGTAAGCGACTTATCGAATCCTTACGTTCACCTAAAAGTCTGTTTAGATCCTCATTTGCTTTATCCAGAGAATGAATTTCACCTTCTGCATGATCTAACTTAACATTTAATTCTTTAACCACAAGATCCATTTTTTTCATCCTCACACGTGAATCCTCAGTCAATTGTTCTAACCTTTGGTTTTCTTCATGGATTATAAGTTGCTCCCTTCTTAGATTTTCTATCACAACTTTACTAAGTTTTAGTTCTTTTTCTTTATCCTCTAACTGTGACAAAAACCTATCCCCAAGGGATGCTATTTCCTCATTCTGTTCTTTTAGTTCTTTATTTTGCTTGAGTACATAATTTAGCCCTTTCTCTAGTTCTTCATTTTTCTTGAGTACACAATCTAGTTTTTTCTTTAATTCTTCATCTTGCTCGTGTACATAATAATTATTATTTTCTAGATCTTCTCGTAAGCGTGTCATCTGTTCCTCGAGTTTGTTACTTTTTCAGAAAATTTATCCCTTTCACCCCTCAGTCCTTCAAGTATACCAACTAAATCTTCTGCTTTTTCTCCCAACTCAACTTCCAACCTTTTCTTATCTTGAGGTTGACAGCACCCACCCTCAAGAATATTTAAAATACATTTAACCAAAGGAAACATTATATCGATAGAATAGGCTTGTGCTTCATTCTCATTTGTACAGTTAAAAATTAGACGCTCAAGCACTTCTTTAATAGAACTACTTGATTGCACGGCTGAAGACCCCACACTTAACATTTCCCCTCCCTAAACACCTTGCTTAACACACTCATTGATTCCTTTTGTAACTTGTAAACCATTCCTTTACTAACCTATTGATTTTAATACATAAACCATCACTAACACATTAAACCACTTTTCTTACCTACTGTCAACCAACCTGGTTTATCATATTAACAAGTATTTATCTAGTCAAGTAATTTATCAACTTACAAGATCAACCATGAACCTTTTCACCTTCGACAACACAAGCAACATTTGTTCAAGAGCACTTCTGGGGAGAATATTACAGTATAGCTCTTTTTACAATAATCCGAACAGATCATAATATGCTACTGCTCTACCATAGCCATAAGCACATATCTTATCCTATTCGGACTATTGCGAGAAGTGCTATATTAACCTGTATAATATTTATGGCAAATATCTCGATAAGGTACAAAATAGCACAAAAAGTAAGGAGCTGTAGGTTAAAGAGAAAATATACTCTGAAAGACTTAGTAGACAAAACAAGCACAAACTGCCACACGCTGCTAAGATGTATTAAACAAGATTTAATCTGACACTTTAAAAAAGTAAGTTATAAAATAATAAAAGAAAGGAGTGTTAGAAATGAATACAATACAAACAAAAATATTAAAACCAAAACTAGGTTTATTAGAGCTAGCAAAACAGCTCGGGAATGTATCTCAAGCCATACGCGTCAAGTTAAGGAAAAGTGGTATAAGGAAGAAAGGAAACGAAAAAACTATTTTATATATTAA
>NZ_JAPQLF010000097.1:0-3409 GCF_028982105.1 Wolbachia endosymbiont of Drosophila bicornuta
AAGTAGCGATGCAACAAAGCCCACTGGGATCCAGCTTCTATGCAACTTAATTAAAAACGTTTGTTTTAGCGTAAGACAACTACCTTTAGCTCATCAGCTCAGTTATAAGCAAAATTTCTGGATTCCAGTTTCAAGCACTGGAATGACATCATCTGTTGTGCAATTTACCTTTAAAAATGAATGTTCGTACAGTTATGTGCTTGGCACTGAAATGGCATCATTTTTTATCTGTTGAAAATGTAAACCGAAAAATAGCGTGGCACTTTGTGCCACGCTTAGTACTGTAAGCTTAATCCAGTAATTAAATTAAGCGAGGTAAAATAAAAGATAATGACACTATATAATGTTCGTTCTTTTATGTCAAGCACTTTTTTGAATTTTTTTGGTGATAATTTTTATCCAGTTATTTTATTATTGTAGTATAATTTCAATGCCAGATACTATCATTATGATCACTATCTAAATTTAAATCGTAATTATCATCAAATTTATATATCCCCTCCATCTCTTCTCTATGCAATTCATGTGAATCACCTAAAGCTTTTTGATTAGAAACGTCAACACAATACTGTAACAGTGCTCTTAATGCTCCAGCACTATCTTGATCTAAATTAAAATTGCTAAAATCAAATTTCTGCATATTCTCCACATGTCCTTCTCTACATAACCTACATATCTTAGCAAAAGCCCTTTCACTTTCTCGACTCCAAGCATTAAGAAAGTAAGGATCTACTACTTTGCTAAATTGTTTCTCTATCTCTTCAAGAGAGCTCTCTGGATTAAGTTCTAATATTACTTTGAAAATCCCACTGCCATGGAATCCATAAAATTTACTAGATAAGCTATCTTTTACAAAATTAACTGCATCATCTATTGTAACACCAGAGCGAGATTCAAATATCATCTCAAATGCTCCATAACAACTATCAATACCAAAATTAATTATTTTTTCCATAAAATCAATTACCTCTTCTAAGGAAATTTGTGGCTTATTCCTCAAGATAACTTCTAAACTCTTGACAAAATTATGCCCATGCTGACCCATAGCATGGGTTTTCCCATTTATTGTATAATGATATAGCTTCTTATTTTCTATTATATGCTTATTGCACTGGTAGATATGTAGCTTATTCAATTTGCCAGAATATTCCTCTATTTCCTTATCTGGTAATTTTGAGCGGAATTCCTTGATTACTTCGCGTATTATTCTATTGATATTACTCATGCTTATTCCTAATTAATATGTTAGTATTTTTATAAATTAAGTTATTATATTAAAATTCTTTCATGGATTTCAATATTAGCTCCGCACTACTTGTAGTTTTTGTAATGGGTCTGCCAATGACGATATAATCAGCTCCTGAATTTATTGCTTCTTTTGGTGTTGCTGTTCTTTTTTGGTCGTCATGACCTGGATCTATACGAATTCCTGGAGTAATAATTTTAAAGTCTTCACCGCACTCTCGGCGCACTTCTTGAGCTTCTAGTGCAGAACAGACTACTCCATGGAGTCCAATCTTTTTTGCAAGCTTTGCAAGCAAAATTACCTGTGATTTTGCCTCTCTTGCTACTCCAAGCTCGTTTAAATCCTCATTGCTCATACTAGTTAGCACTGTCACTCCAATCAGCTTTATTTTTGTGCCTTGCACTACACTTAGCGCTTCTTCAAGCATTTTTGTTCCACCGCTGATGTGCAGAGTTAACATTTCAACGTTCAGAACTTTTATTACTTCAACTGTTTTAGCTACAGTGTTTGGAATGTCATGCAATTTCAGATCTAAAAAAATTGGTACATTGCATTTTGCAACTTCTTGCACCCCAGAAAGACCTTGAGCAGCAAAAAATTCTAATCCCAGCTTTACCATGCCAACTTTACCACGCAGAGCATTAGCTAGAGAAATAGCCTTACTTAAGTCTTGTGTATCCAGTGCGCATATTGTGTTCATTATCTTGCATGATTTATCTTATAATAAGACTCATTGTTGTGTTTTGCAAATACTTTCACTCTGATTACGTTCATAAGATTCTTTCAATAGTGAATTTGGCAATTCGATCGGAGTGGATGAGCGACTTGCATATCCAAGATCCTCCAGTAAACAATCAAACGTTTCCTCTGATGGTGATTCACATCTAGAATCTTCACCTAGCGTGAATTGCATAATTTCCTTCAATATAAACTTTATTTTTTGAGTCTCCTGTAATATTATTTTTCTACTACGATCTCCGATCGCTTCATTATTGTTTACCAATTTTTCTACCTTGTCTACCACAGATTCTAACATTTCCGGTAAATAACCCTTTTTCTCTTCTGCATTTCTCAACAAATCTTCTTCAAGTTGTTCTATTTGACTGTCTCGCTCTAAAAGTAAATTTTTTAAACCTTTTACCTCATTGTTACAATCTTTTCTTATTCCGTCTAACTCAAAAGACTGATTTTCAATTAAACCATTTGCTTCATCTAACTCGTCAAATTTCTTTTCCAATTTTTGAGATAAATTTTCCTTTTCTTTATTGATTTTTCTGATTTCACATTTTAGGTCACCTAATTTTGTATGCAACTTTTTTTCTTCCTCATATAATATATCTCTTTCTTTATAAAGTGTGTCTTCTTTCTTACGTAATATATCTCTTTCTTTATAAAATTTGTCTTCTTTCTCGTATAACTCCCTTATTTCTTTACGTAATTTTTCTACTTCCTCATTCAATTTTTTATTTTCTAATTCTTTGCATTGATTATTGTCTATTTTCCCTTTCAATTCTGTTATACGTTCTTCTTTTTCTTGTAACTGTTCACGTAAACACGAGATTTTAAGATGTAATTCTTCTTCTCGTGCAACAAGCTTATCTATTTCCTCTTTTGTTTTGTCCAATTCATTGTCTATTTCAAACGTACGATTCTTTGCTGTTTCTAATTTTTTCTCTAAAGATTTTTTTTCTTCAAGAAGAGATTCTCTCTCAACTTCTGACTCATTTATAGCACTTCTCGCAATAGTCCGAATAGGATAAGATATGTGCTTATGGCTATGGTAGAGCAGTAGCATATTATGATCTGTTCGGATTANNNTAAAAAGAGCTATACTTTCTGATTCAATTTTTTTGCTCTCTTGTCTAAATTTTGCTTTTCTCGAGTTAATTCATGTAATTGATTCTTCACTTCTTTGTTTGCAGCTTCTTCAGCTTCCTTTCCTAGAGTTATTTTATTTTCCAACTCTTGCTCTTTTTGAGCGAATTTATTTCTCTCAATCTCTATTTTCTTATTATTACGAATTATTTTATATAAAAGTGCAAGCACCAAAACAGATAATGTAGCTAAAGCAAGAATTAGAGGAAGAGGCACATTAGAAGTTATAGCACTTCTCGCAATAGTCCGAATAGGATAAGATATGTGCTTATGGCTATGGTAGAGCAG
>NZ_JAPQLF010000098.1:0-3038 GCF_028982105.1 Wolbachia endosymbiont of Drosophila bicornuta
GGTTTTTACCTATATAAGCCGAAACGCGCTTACAAAGCGTTTAAGACAGCAAAAAACGTCAAATTGACAATGGAGAATTTGAATGCTAGCTACTACGGGGTTTCTTTGCCTTTTTTCCTGCTTAGTAAATTTCTTAAACACTTGCGGTGTAGGTTAGTTGCAAGTTAAAAGCAGCTAAATCGCTCTTAATCAAGCGTTTTAGAATAAAAAAAACGCCGATATTTTAGTACATAGTAAATAGCCAACCACCACGGGGCTTCTTTTGCCTTTTTTTTATTTAGTAAATTTCTTAAATATTTATGGCTAAAGCAATTTAAGAGACCGAAAATGGTGTCATTTCAGTGCCCCTGTAATGTCATCCCAGTGCCCTGACTACTTGGATCCAGGAATTTTATTAAGTTGGTGAGCATAAAAATAGCTGTTTTACGTTAAAATACAATGTTTTGATGATTATGGAAAGGCTGGATTCCAGTGCCAAGCACTGGAATGACATCCTCCCTTATGGAAATTGCTCTCAAATCACAATGTTCTTACAGCTATGGAATGAATCGCGGTATGACGGTTATCAGTAAACATGAATTACTTTAGCTATGCAATCAGGCTTCCTAAAAACACTTTGTAGCCAATCAATTCTTGAGTATAAAAAGAATTCCTTTAACAATAAGGTATGCTAATCAGGAATTTAATAAAACAAGCAACTCAAGTAGGAAGCAGTGAAAATGCAATACGGTATGTCGAATATCTCTATCAATTTGAGAAGTTTAGAAACACATTAAACCTCACTTTATCACTAATAAAGCAAAATAGGCTCTCATTTGAAATATACCAAGAGGGATTAGTGGATATGGAAGAGGGAGTGTGTAAGACAATCAGGTCTTCCAGTGTAAATAGATATGTTATTGTACTGAGGAAGTCAAACCCATACATTATAGTGCATGAACTTTCACACATGGTTGAAAATGAACTGAACTTAAATTTGGAGCAGGAATTCCTCCATAAAGTTTACCAGGATATTGAGCAGAACCTAAAGCAAGCAAATATTCTTGTGCAGAAAATTATCGGCCAAGTTATATTTAAGGAGATACAGGCTTATCAAACTGCAAAATCACGTGCATCTGAATTATTTGCACGCTATTTTGAGCTATTTGCTTGGGCGCAGGAGGTTTACCATAAAGATAAAGAATACTTAATCCGCACTCAAGACTTAAACAAAGTGTTCCTTGCTACTGGCCAATGGAAAAAGAGCTACCTTGATTCACAAATGATGGAGAGAATAGATAAGGAAATCAAGGAATACAGCAATAAAACTGCCACTAAAGACGTAACCAAAGTGCAAAGCAGTTGGACTAATAAATTTTCTCCTGGGGGCAAAAAAATTAGCTCTATATTTGGAGATGATGATTAGCTTATAGTGCAGGTTTTCCTACGTCATGCCGCCGCGAACCGTCATACCGCGATTCATTCTTTTGGTGTACGAACATTGCAATTTGCAGGTAATTTGAGTAGTAGATGGTGTCATTCCAGTGCTTGACACTGGAATCCAGGAATTTGGATTGGGCACTAAGTTGGTGAGCATAAAAGTGGCTGATCTTATGTTAAAACACAACGTTCTTGATGAGATTACGGCAAGGCTGGATTCCAGTGTCAAGCACTGGAATGAGACCATTTGCTGTGCAGTTTACCTTTAAGAATGAATGTTCGTACAGTTGTGCGCGGTATCTCATCAGCTAACACGTAGCGGAATGACGGTTGTCGGTAAATCTTTTAGCTATAGAAGTTAACTTTGCAGTTAACTTCTACAGCGTTTCAAAGTATAGTTTTGGTAATACAGTAACTAAATATACATGAAAACCATTTTAGCTGTTGAAACAAGCTGCGACGAAACTGCAGTAGCGATTGTAAATAGTGACAAGCAAGTCCTTGCTCACAAGATTCTTTCTCAAGTAGAACACAAAAAACGCGGTGGGGTGATTCCTGAGATAGCTTCACGTGCTCATATGGAACATTTAAGTGGCCTGATAAAAAGCGCTGTAAAAAAATCTAACCTTAACTTTTGTGACCTCAATGCAATTGCAGCAACATCAGGACCAGGACTCATAGGTGGATTAATAGTTGGTACAATGATGGCTAAAGCAATTGCGCATGTAGCACAAAAACCGTTCATTGCAGTGAATCACTTAGAAGCGCATGCATTGGTTATTAGGTTACTGCATGAGGTAAAATTTCCATTTTTAGTCCTACTAATATCAGGTGGTCACTGTCAATTTTTAATTGCACAGGATGTAGGTAAATACATTAAACTTGGAGAAACGCTCGATGATTCACTAGGAGAAGCATTTGATAAAGTTGCTAAGATGCTGGGTTTAAGCTACCCAGGAGGCCCATTAATTGAAAAGTTGGCTAAAAAAGGCAATGGCACAAGATTCAAACTGCCAAGGGCAATGATAAAACGTTCTGGATGTAACTTTTCGTTTTCTGGGATTAAAACAGCAGTAAAAAACTTAGTACAAGAACTTAAAATGAGCGAGCAAGATGTGTGTGATGTATGTGCTTCGTTTCAAGAGTGTATTAGTGACATACTGCTGGACAGGGTTAGTAATGCGATTATTATGGCCGAATCTTTAAATATCAAAATCAATGACTTTGTGATTACCGGCGGAGTTGCAGCAAATAATTTCTTGAGAGAAAAATTAAAACAACACATAAACTTAAACATATTTTTTCCCCCTAACGACCTATGTACAGACAATGCAATTATGGTTGGATGGACAGGAATTGAAAGGTTACAGAAAAATTATATAGATCCACTTAATTTTGCACCAAGACCTAAGTGGGAGTTAGAGAGTTATTAAAAGCTCTCAATTCTGAATTATAGCTAAAGTGACTTAGGTTCTCTAATTGCACATAAGTCAACAATAATTTTCACACAAATCAAAACAGCATATCTTCTCCATAATCCTTGGTAATTTTACATAAGTTAAAAGTAGCATATGGTTCTCTCCGAGGTCTGAGATGACAATAAATTTGTCAAGCCGCAT
>NZ_JAPQLF010000099.1:0-11182 GCF_028982105.1 Wolbachia endosymbiont of Drosophila bicornuta
AAGTAATCCTTACCTTTTAATCTGCAGATTGGCGAAAGCAAATACAATAGCTTCACTATCATGATAAGGGAGCTGGCGGAGTTTGTCAAGTAAGTTTTTGTATTTTAATTTTAGAATTTTATAGGCTTTTGTTCTCATGAAAATTATGTTCTCATGAGTAAATTAATGTTATCCTTTTTTGTTGATCTAAAGTTTCTTATGTTCATACACTTACGTGTTCATAGTGTTTATTCGCTGCTTGAAAGCTCGGTTAAAATTGAGGAGCTGATCGGCCTTTGTTTGCGAAATAAAATGCCAGCGGTTGCAATTACTGATTCAGGTAATTTATTTGGTTCACTTGAGTTTGCAGAATATGCTGCAAGTAGGGGAATACAACTAATAATAGGATGCAATATTATAGTTAAACATTCAGAACAAAATTTACCTATATTATTGCTTGCAAAAAATGAGCAAGGGTACACTAATTTAGTCACTTTGGTGAGTGAGTCTTTTAGAAAGCGCAAGAATAACAGCGATATTCCTTACGTTGATTTTGATGAGCTATTGAATTTAAGTACGGGTCTGATCGCTTTAACCGGTGGATGTTTGGCTCAACTATTGTTGGGGCAAGATAAAGAAACGGTTGAAAAACTGCTTTCAGCATTCAATGGTCATTTATATGTTGAATTGCAGCGTCATGGGCTGAGCAAGGAACTAGAGCTTGAAGAAACTTTAATAGATTTTGCTTATCAGCGCAATATACCACTGGTTGCAACAAATGATGTATTCTTTACAAATAGATCTGACTATGAAGCTTATGATATATTAACGTGTATATCAGAGGGTAGTTATGCTCTCGAAAATAACAGGAAAAAGCTAACCACTGAGCATTATTTCAAATCTGTGGCAGAAATGGAGGAGCTGTTCAGCGACATTCCCGAAGCAATTCATAACACTTTAGTGATAGCTAAGCGGTGCTCTTACATGCCAAGAAGCAGGCAGCCTATTTTGCCTAAATTTCCTTGTCGAGAAAATAAAACTGAGAATGAAGAACTGAGGGAGCAGGCAGTTGCAGGATTAGAATTCCGTATTGCGAATGAGACAGACATAGACCTTAAACAATACTACGATCGGCTGAATTACGAACTGAGTGTGATAACTTCGATGAACTACGCTGGCTACTTTTTGATAGTTTCTGATTTCATTCGTTGGAGCAAAGCAAATGGCATTCCAGTTGGTCCAGGAAGAGGCTCTGGTGCAGGCTCAATTGTTGCTTGGGGCTTACAGATTACAGACCTTGATCCAATAAAGTTTGGCCTAATATTTGAAAGATTTTTGAATCCTGATCGTATATCGATGCCTGACTTTGATATCGATTTCTGCCAAGAGAAAAGGGACCTGGTTATTGATTATGTTCAGAAAAAGTACGGTTATGTTGCTCAAATAATCACTTTTGGAAAATTGCAGGCAAGGGCAGTATTGCGTGATGTTGGGAGGGTATTACAAATGCCTTACTCTCAAGTGGATAAAATATCTAAAATGGTTCCATTTAATCCAGTAAATCCTGTAACTTTATCGCAAGCGATAGAGTTTGATCAAAATCTTCAGAAAGAACGGGATAGTGATGAGGTAATTGCAAAGCTTCTTGATATATCTCTTAAGCTTGAAGGAATATATCGTCACGTTTCAACCCATGCTGCTGGAATTGTAATATGTGATCAAAAGTTGGAAAATTTTGTTCCTGTGTATTATGATCCAAATTCAGCTTTGCCAATCACTCAATACAGCATGAAATATGTGGAGAAAGCTGGGCTAATAAAATTTGATTTTCTTGGACTTGGTACGCTAACGCTAATAGATCATGTGTGTCGTTTAATTAATCGTGATAGACAAAAGATCGATATTTCTTCAGTTCCTTTAGATGACCAAAAAACCTATGAGATGCTCTCAAGCGGTGATTCAATTGGAGTGTTCCAGCTTGAAAGTTCGGGAATGAGAGAAGCTTTAATTAAACTAAAACCGGACTGCATTGAGGACATCATCGCTTTAATCTCCCTTTATCGTCCAGGACCTATGGATAACATTCCAACTTATGTTGCAAGAAAGCATGGACTTGAGAAGCCAGATTATATTCATCCATTACTTGAGGGAATATTAAAAGAAACGTTTGGGGTAATAATCTACCAAGAACAGGTGATGGAAATAGCGCGTATTCTCTCTGGATATAGTCTCGCAGAAGCAGATTTGCTAAGACGTGCCATGGGTAAGAAAATCAAGGAAGAGATGGATAAACAACGTACACTTTTCGTCCAAGGGGCAACGAAGAATGGCGTTGATTATGACAGGGCAAGTTATATCTTTGACCTTGTTGCAAAATTTGCTGGTTATGGGTTCAATAAATCTCATGCTGCAGCATATGCGGTTATATCTTATCAAACGGCTTACCTTAAAGCTAATTATCCATTAGAATTTTTTACAGCACTAATGAATCTGAATATTGATGATAGAGATAAACTGAATTTATTTTATCATGCAGCAAAGTTTAGTGGCGTTACCGTTCTTTCACCTGATATAAACAAGTCTCAAGCTGAATTCTCAATAGAGGATGAACGCATACGTTATGGTATTGCTGCCTTGAGGAATGTTGGTTTTTCTATAGCGGAAGGAATAGTGAACGTACGTTCAAGCGCTTGTAAGGACATATGGAAATTCATTCAAAATTCAGGTCATATGATAAATAAGAGAGCGCTAGAAAGCCTGATTAAATCCGGAGCATTCGATAGCGTGCATAAGAACAGAAAGCAGCTATATGAGTCAATGGACATTCTGATTTACTTTGCAAATAAAAACAAACAGGATAGAGAATCAAGTCAAGCTGCTTTGTTTGGTAGTCTTGATGTCCTCAAACCGAAACTTGAGAATGTGGAAGATTTTGATGAAGAGAAAAAATTAGAGCATGAGTTATTTTCACTAGGATTTTATTTAACTAATCATCCACTTGAAAAATTTAGAATTCTTCTGGAAAAGTTAAATATTGGGTTTATCGGAGAAAATAGAACAGCAAAAACTGCTGGGGTAATATTAAATGCACGTATGAGAACCTCAGAGCGTGGAAGGTTTGTTATACTCACACTTTCTGATCCACATAACGTTTCTGAAATAGCATTCTATAATAATGAAATAATAGAAGAAAAAAGAGATTTATTTTCACCAGGAACGTTTGTGATAATTGATCTTGAAGCTTCGGAAAATACAACAAGATTGGCAGGCAAAGATATATCTGAGTTTACAAAAAGAGTCACTTCTACAATAAAAGAATTAGTTCTCACCACTGAGTGCACGGATTCGCAAAAAGCCGCTATGGAATTAAACGCAATATTGAAAGATGAAGGCAGAACCAAAATAATGCTAAAACTTCTTCTCGAAAAACACAAAGTGAGCATCTTATTACCAGGTGCATACTCAATTGCTCCTCAAGTTATTTATGAAATATCTAACTTAAGCTGGATTAAAGGCGTAGAAATTAATACAAATAACTTGCTTATATAAAAAAGCTTTATATAATGAAATATTTAATCGGTATTAAAGGAAGATATAGTGAATCTTTATGAATTTACTTTTATAGCACAACAAGGATTGTTACAGCAAGAAGTAGAGGAGATGGTCCAAGAGCTAGCTGTTTCATTGAAAAATATTAAAGCAGATATTATGTTCCAGCAAATCAGGGATATTCTGAAAAAAGGAAATGACAAGCTTACAAAACAAGAGTTAGAAGTGCGTGCTGAGGACATTAAAGAAAGTCTAGTTGCTTACTCTGATTTCTTGGAAGATCTTACAAAAATTTTATGGGTTGAATTAGAAGAAGATCTTTCAAATTTGAAAGAAGTGAAGTCAAAAATCGATAAAGAGTTGAAAGATGACCTAAAAGATTTAGGAATAACGCAAGATTTTACAAAATTTCTAGGAGGCAGTACTAAAAGTGCGTTTATCCATGACGCAGTAAATGCTTTGAAGAGAAATATTTCAGAACATCTAATAAAGATTTTTCAAGATATTTTGAAAGATTTTAGAATAAACGGTCCAACTCAATCGAGCAAAGCGTTGGAAATGCTTTTGAAAA
The DNA here is from genome assembly GCF_028982105.1 of Wolbachia endosymbiont of Drosophila bicornuta. Classification (NCBI taxonomy): domain Bacteria; kingdom Pseudomonadati; phylum Pseudomonadota; class Alphaproteobacteria; order Rickettsiales; family Anaplasmataceae; genus Wolbachia; species Wolbachia endosymbiont of Drosophila bicornuta. Next base: position 4,100 of record NZ_JAPQLF010000099.1, read on the forward strand.
ACATTGAAGCATCAGGATTAATCAAGTATGAACATTGGGGTCTTTTGGATTTTGCATATCGCAAAAGTAAAATGAAGAGCGGTCATTATTGTATAATGTGCATAAGTTCTACTGCAAGCATTCTGGATGAATTTATGCGTAGAATGAAACTTAATGAGAACGTTATTCGCCACTTTCCTGTGCAGGTTGATAAAATTTTTGAAGGTAAATCTCATATGATGAATAAACAAATTGAGGAGCAAAGCGCATAATGATGAAAAGACGAAATAGTTTTAATAATTCTTACGTATCTGTAAATAATAGGACTGGCTTTAGGCGTTCTAAAGTTTGCCCTCTTGCTTCGTCTAAAGATGAAGACATAGATTATAAGAATATAGATTTATTATCCAAGTTTACCTCTGACTATGGTAGGATATTACCTAGAAGATTAACAGGCGTATGCGCAAAAAAACAAAGGAAGTTACGCTTAGCGATCATAAGGGCACGTTTTTTAGCTCTTATTCCTTACTGTACTAAAAAAGTTTAGGTAATTTATGTTGATAATTTTAAAGGAAAATATAAGGACTTTAGGTAAGCTTGGTGAAGTTGTCAAAGTTAAACCAGGTTATGCACGTAATTTTCTTTTTCCACAAAGAAAAGCGGTGAAAGCTACCAAGGAAAATTTAACAAAGCTAGAGGAGCAACGTTTATTACTGGAAGAAGAGAATATAAAAAGATTAAATGTAGCAAAAGAGCTTGCATTGTCACTACATGATAAGTTTGTGGTATTGATAAAGCAAGCTTCAGAGGATGGTAAAATTTTTGGTTCTGCAACAACACGTGAAATTGCGAAAATTTTACTACAAGAAGGACATGTGATAGATCACCGTAGTTTATCTTTTGGTGAAGTAAGCATCAAAAACTTGGGTGAATACCAAGTAAACGTAGAATTACATAGTGAAGTAGTAGTACCAATTACTATATACGTCGTGAAATCCGAAACAGATGCAAATGAGCTAAGGCGAGTAAAATTGCAAAATCAGAAGTCTGAGCAACAAGAAGCAGAGCAAGATGCGAATAAAGAAGCTACTGATGGTGATGATAGCTGATCAAAGATTATCCCTTGTTATAGTCGTAAAGAAATGTCTGCCATGGCTAAGCTGGTGTCATCCAAGTGCTTCCCTCATGTCATCCCAGTGCGTGACACTGGGATCCAGTTTATTTCATCATGGACATTATTTTATGCTTCTAGAATCCGTTGTCCATTGAATAATTTGCAAATACTTTTATACCTGGATTCCAGTGTCACGCACTGGAATGACACCATTATTGGAATAAATCAAAAATGATTCCCCGCTATAGCAGAAAAGAAATGTCTTCCATTTGGGAGGAAAATAATAAATTTAATATATGGCTTAAAATAGAAAAATTAGCGTGTGAAGCTCAAGCAAAGTTAGGAGTGATTCCGAATAATATTGCTGAGAACCTCTCTGGTGCTATTGAATTTGATGTTGAATGTATCAACGAAATTGAATCCGTTGTAAAACATGATGTTATAGCTTTTCTGACATATATTGCTAAAAAAGCGGGAGTTGATGTTCGTTATCTTCATTATGGAATGACAAGTTCTGATGTTTTGGATACATGCCTTGCGGTGCAACTGAAAGAGTCCTGTGATATTTTGCTCGAGAATCTAAAAAATTTACTTGCAGCATTGAAAAAAAAAGCTGAGGACTATAAAGATATTGTTTGTGTTGGACGCAGTCACGGAATGCATGCAGAACCAACAACTCTTGGAATAAAATTTGCCAGATTTTATGCTGAATTTAAACGCAATTATCAGAGATTAATTAGCGCGCAAAAAGAGATCTCAATTTGTAAAATATCAGGTGCAGTAGGCAATTTTGCAAATGTTGATCCGTTTGTTGAAGAATATGTAGCGAAAGAAATAGGACTCATACCTGAAATCATATCGTCTCAAGTCATTCCTCGTGATAGACATGCTATGTTCTTTTCAGTTTTGGGAGTGGTTGCAAGCTCAATAGAAAATGTTGCTGTTGAAATTCGTCATTTGCAAAGAACTGAAATCGGCGAAGTTTCTGAGCATTTTTCCACTGGGCAGAAGGGAAGCTCTGCTATGCCACACAAATGTAATCCTATTTTAAGTGAAAATCTGACTGGACTCTCACGTTTAATACGCAGTTATGTTTTTCCTGCGTTAGAAAATGTTGCATTGTGGCACGAACGTGATATATCACACTCATCTGTGGAAAGATGCATTGCTCCTGATGCTTGTATAACAATGGATTTTGCTTTAGTGCGATTAACAGATTTGATAGATAAATTGGTGATCAATAAGGAAAACATTGAAAAGAACTTAAATTCTTCAAAAGGTTTAGTTTTCTCACAGCGTGTATTGCTTGAGTTAGTAAATAGTGGTTTGGCGAGGGAAGAGGCGTATAAAATTGTTCAGAGCAATGCAATGAAAGTGAAACAAAACAACAGTGATTTTCTGGCCGAATTGAAACAAGATAAACTCTTACTTAAGGTTATTAACTCGGAAAAACTTGAATCTTTGTTTGATTTGAAATATTATACAAAACATGTAGGTCACATGTATAGCAAGGTTTTCAATTAGGCTGAGTAGCTCAGTTGGTAGAGCAGGAGGATCATAATTTCTTGGTCGGGGGTTCAAGTCCCTCCTCAGCCACTCGAACTAAACTATGTTTAGCAAAGCAGTGCTATTGGTGAAACCCAGTGTCAGTTACTTGGAATGAGTTGTATATCCACTCAGGTGAGGAGACAATGGATAAGAGATTGTGAAAAGGGTTTAGCTTTTGGCCTATGATCTCTTTAAATGACAGAATCTCACTACAAAACTTAACTTTCTTCTATGCAGTTAGCTAAGTCAAGAAAGGTGAATCTATCTCTTGTTGCAAACGCAAGATCGACCACTTTACAATATTGTTCTTTATTCCAATTGAGGTGCTCTGGTAAGTGTGGAATTGACAGATCTTCAAATATTTTTTGCAGGTGTTTTGCAGGTAGTAAATTTTGCTTAATTAAACTGGAAATATTATGCCATTCTTTGCGAATAATCTCTTGGATTTTTTGCTGCAGAATTTGCTTCTGTTCAAAAGTTCTTACAAATTCAATATTATCAAAGCACTGAGTTATATGTTTTACATCTAAAGTGGTCGGTTTAATTATTGGGTTTTGTATTGATAATATCTTTTCCTGTAAATTAGCCATAGTAATCGTTGTGACAGCAATTTTTTCACCATGTAGTGAGGAATAATCTTTTGTTACCATTTCCATTGCGTGAGCTATCATATGCTCTCCTTGGCTTGCAGAATAGCTGCCTTTTGACATCACCATTCCAAGTCCTGAAATTAGTAGAACTTCCATAAGTAATAGGACCTCTTTTCTACTTCTTTTAGTAAGCGCCATATATTCTCTTAGCAAAATTTGCTCCAAATCGTGAACAAGTGTAAAAGGTAATTCATTGTATTCTGTGCTAAGCAACAAATGAGATAGTAGCCAGTCAGCCTGAACTGTTGAACGACAAATGAAATCTGCAAATCCGCTTAATATGAGGCGCAGTGGTGCATTGGCAAGTATGTCTATATCTATATATATTGCTCTTGGAAGATGTGCTTTGAACGATTTTTTATATCCATTTACTAATATTGAAGCATTTGCGGATGTATATCCATTCATAGAAGCTCCTGTTGGAAAGGATATATAATCTTTTTTCTCGAGGTAGCTTACATATTTGCAGATATCGTTAACGGTGCCGCTACCAAATGCAACTATTAAGTCACTGTCTTTTACTTTGTTTCTCACTAGATTTACGGTTTCAAGAGAGGCAGCTCTGCTTGGTGTCATTTCTCTACCTGATGTCATCCCAGCGCGTGACACTGGAATGGCAGGTGTGGTTGGAATAATTAAATGAGAAATTTTATTAAATACGTTTTTGTTTAAAAGTTTTGCTGTATTTTCATCTGCAACTAGAAAGATGTCATTTCCGTGTCGTGTGCATATTTCATAGATATCATCAGCAAGGTGGTAATCTGTTATTACTTCCCTTAGAAAAGTTTGTTCGGCTTGATGTAATATTTGTTTTAAATAGTGCATAGAGTGTTTACAATATAGCAATATAAGTATTTTAAGATTGACATGAAAATTGACCCTGTAGAGCTAACTAAGAAATTGATCTCTTTTGAGAGTATAACACCAAGGGACGGCGGGGCAATAGAGTATATAGCAACAATCTTCAAGAAGAGTGGCTTTGACTGTGAGATTTTAGAATTTGGTGATAATGGAACTAAAGTTAAAAACCTCTATGCGAAATATATAAATGGAGTACCAAATTTGTGCTTTGCTGGGCATGTTGATGTTGTACCACCGGGTCAGTTAAAAGATTGGGCATTTGGTCCATTTAATCCGGAAGTGAGGGATGGCATGTTATATGGAAGAGGGGCGGCTGATATGAAAAGCGGAGTAGCTGCGTTTATTGCTGCTATGGTAAATTTGATTGCAGAGAAGTTTCAATTTAATGGTTCGATAAGTGCATTGATTACCAGTGCTGAAGAAAGCACGGAAGAATATGGAACAAAGGCAGTTTTGGAATGGATGAAAAGTAAGCAGAAAAAGGTGGATTTCTGTGTGGTTGCTGAACCAACCAGTAGTGAGAAATTAGGTGATACCATAAAAATAGGCAGAAGAGGTTCTGTAACATTTGAATTAATTTGCCATGGAAAACAAGGGCACGTTGCCTATCCAGACCTAGCAGATAATCCAATATATAAGGTAATATCGATATTGAGTAAGGTAAAAAATACTACTTTTGATCATGGTAATAAATATTTTCAGCCTTCACATTGCGAAGTTACTACTATCGATGTTGGAAATAATACTAGCAATCTAATACCTGGTTCAGCAACTACATGTTTTAACATTCGATATAACAATGAACAAACACAGGGTGGCCTATATAAGCTGATTGATGAAATATGCTCTAGTGTAACTAACGATTATAAGCTTTCTATGCATAGCAGCAGGGACGTTTTCCTCTCTACTCCCGATAGGAATACTGATATTATGCTTGATGCAATAAGTAAGGTTACCAACATTGATGCTATACTTAGCACAAGTGGTGGCACATCTGACGCTGCGTTTATCAAAGATGTTTGTCCAGTGATTGAATTTGGTATAATCAACAAAACTGCACATCAGATAAACGAATGCGTATCAGTAAACGATATACATAAGTTAACAGCTATATATAAGGAATTTATAGAAAATTATTTCAATCCCACTAATAAAATATTGAATCAGGTCAACGTGGTTAGTAATATATCTAGTGGTCCATTGTTAGCTTAGATGTAATCAGATCTCTTGCATAACTGTTGTTTGAATAATAACTTGTATCATTCCAGCAAAATGTGTCAAGTAAGTTTTTTCGTTTCTATAGCTACTTGGATGACAAAAGAAGAAATACTAGACTTTATACCTTTTGCACTCAAATTCACATAAATCATGAATTATGCACGTTTCACACGAAGGTTTCTGTGCTTTGCAAACATATCTACCATGCAAAACTAGCCAATGATGAGCATAAAGCAGGTATTTTTTGGGAACCACATTTAAAAGAGATTGCTCTGTTTTAAACACATCTTTTTCTTTCACAAGCCCAATTCTATTGCTCACTCTAAAAACGTGAGTATCAACTGCCAATGTTGGAATGCCAAGCCCTGAATTTAAGAACACATTAGCGCTCTTTCTCCCCACTCCAGGCAAAGACACCAAATCATCAAAATTAGTAGGTACTTTGCTGTTGTATCGTTCTACCAATATTTTACTAAGCCCGATTATATTTTTTGCTTTGGAATTATATAAACCAATACTGCTTATGCATTTTTTCAGCTCACTCTGCCCAAAGCTCAGCATTTTTTCTGGCGTATCAGCGATATTAAATAGTTCTCTTGTAATTTTATTAACGCTTAGATCAGTTGTCTGCGCTGATAAAACTATCGCAACCAGTAACGTAAAATGATTGGTATAATTTAGCTCTATTTTTGGCGCAGGATTTGATTGTTGAAACTTTTCAAATATTAGTTCTACTTTTTTTGAGTCCATGCATAGAGCTAAAAGTTTATACTATACCGTAATATTCTACTATGCAAATTCAACCGCTTGAGGTCTAGGTGGCTGTTCAGTGTTAACATCAGACATATTAGTGTTCACTTCATCGAAATTCCTCTCAGCAAATTCGCTTGCCACCTCTGTAAAACACTTTCTAACAAGAGGCATAATTATTGGCATTAATAGCCTTCGTGGATCATACCGTCCTAACAGATCAGTTTCCTTTTGCACTCTATCTCTTAGATCTTCCTCAAGTAAATCTTTCATGTGTTTTTCAGTGTATATTTCACAAGCCTTTGAAAATGTAGGACTAAATATCTCAGTAGCTAGCAGTGCTAACAATGACAAAGTACCAAATATTGTCACATCAACATAAAAACTGCCAGAGATAAAACCCTCTATCATTAAAGAAGTAAAAAAGACAGGCAAAGGGTAAAAAACAAAAAGCTTATAGCATAAGTAAATACAATTTATTCTATTTACATATTGATCAGTAGAAATTTCAGAGTTTTTGTATTTTTTTTCGTAATGTTGTGTTAAAGCAGATAAAATCTCTGTCATAATAAGATTTAATGCTACTAGTGGCAAGCATAAACACATCAAGGTATCACTGGCAATTAACCAAGTAGGCAAGAAACAATAGCAATAAATTGCTTCAGCAAAAGCTAAAAAAAGTAAAGTATTTACTTTTTTCTTTAAAGTACTAGATAGCAAATCGTCTCTACGCTTTATAAACTTTTGCATTAGCGCTTGTTTGTCTTCCCTTATTAAACTTCCATTCTTTGTTAAAGGGGCGATATATAGCTCTTTTTACAATAATCCGAACAGACCGTAATATGCTACTGGCCTGCTATAGCCATAAACACATATCTTATCGCATTCGGACTATTATAAGAAAGGCTATAACTGCTATAAAGTACAGGAATTATGTAGGATTTTCTGCTAGTGGCTACTATA
>NZ_JAPQLF010000100.1:0-15003 GCF_028982105.1 Wolbachia endosymbiont of Drosophila bicornuta
GACGCCGATACATTAAGTAATCCTTACCTTTTAATCTGCAGATTGGCGAAAGCAAATACAATAGCTTCAGCTTCATGATAAGAGGGCTGGCGGAGTTTGTCAAGCAAGTTTTTTCGTTTCTATTCCCAATAAAAGTTTGTTATATTGTTATGCAAGAAGTCTAATGAATCGCGGTATGACGTCTTAGCTATAGATGCTGGTTTGTGTGATTTCAAGAGAAGTTTAGTAGATAAGTTGTGTTTTAAACCAGATTCGGTATTTTAAACTGAACATTTTCAGTAATACCACCTGGCATAACTGAAATTTTTACACTCAGGTTTACTTTTAGGTAGTCTATTAATTCATCAACTAATATGTCAGGAGCGGAAGCACCTGCAGTGATCCCTACCTTTTCTACGCCCTGAAACCAGCTTTTATTCACACAGCTGTAATTATCAATCAAGTAGGCTCTTTTTCCTCTAGCAGTGCACAGATCTAATAAGCGGTTTGAATTTGAGCTATTTTTACTTCCTACAACTAATACCATGTCTACAATTTCAGCTAGCTTTTTAACAGCGTTTTGTCTATTTTGCGTTGCATAGCATATGTCCTTTAAATCTGGACCTGTTATGCCTGGAAACCTTAATTTCAAGGCAGCAATAATGTCACGGGTATCGTCGATGCTTAACGTAGTTTGTGTAACATAAGACAAATTATCTGGATCTTTAACCTTTAAATCATATACATCCTGCAAAGTTTGCACTAAAGTGATAGGATTGTTTACTCTTCCCCTAATTCCCTTAACTTCTGGATGGTTTTCATGCCCAATGAGAATTAATTCTTTACCACTGTTTTCATACCTTTTTGCTTCTTTATGCACTTTGCTAACTAAAGGACATGTTGCATCAATCACTTGAATACCCTTTCTTTTTGCCTCATCTTCTATATTTTTTGATACTCCGTGCGCGCTGAAGATCAGTATTCCTTCATTATCTTCAATTTCCTCGATACTGCTTACAAAAACCACTCCTTGTTTCTTAAAGTCCTCTACTATATATTTATTGTGAACAATTTCGTGTAGCACATAAACTTGGCGCTCGTTTTTGTATTTTTCTAAAGTAATAGCTAATATGTCCACAGCTCTTCTTACCCCGGCGCAAAAACCTCGTGGTCCAGCTAAGATGATTTCCATTTTTGTCAAATCAAGTAAATATGCAAGCATTACTTAAAAATAAGCTCCGCTCACTGCGTTTTATAGTACCATTATTTATATTTTATATAATAATTATTTTTCGCATATTCTCTTTAACATTTGATCAACCTACTACTTCAGAAAATTTTAGAAAAGATAATATAGTACATAAACAACCTGATATTTTAGATAGAAATGGAGTGGTAATAGCAACAAATGTGCCCACAACATCACTATATATAGATGCAACCAAAGTAAAGAATCCGGAAAGTATAGCAGCACAACTGTGTTCTACTTTGCATGACCTCGAATACAAGAACTTATATAGAGTACTTACTTCAGAAAAGAAATTTGCTTGGATAAAGCGGCACTTGACTCCAAAAGAATTACTAGCGATCAAAAACGCTGGTGTACCAGGAGTAAATTTTTATGACGACATAAAGCGTATATATCCTCACAGTAATTTATTTTCACACGTGCTTGGTTACACTGACATAGATGGCAATGGTATTGCAGGAGTTGAGGCGTATATAAGTAAAAACAATGAGCAAGAAAAGCCCATAATACTATCCTTAGATACACGAGTGCAAAGCATAGTGCATGAAGAGCTAACTAAAGCTGTAAGCAGATATCAGGCACTTGGCGGAGTAGGAATTGTTTTAAATGTGAGAAATAGTGAAGTCATCTCGATGGCCAGCCTACCTGATTTTAATCCCAACTTACAGAATAAGGCAGAAGACATACAAAAGTTTAATCGTGCCAGTCTTGGGGTATATGAGATGGGGTCGGTATTAAAATACTTTACAATAGCCGCAGCGCTTGATGCGAACGCTACAAAAACTAGCGATTTATATGACGTATCAACACCAATCACCATTGGAAAGTATAAAATTCATGATTTTCATAAATCTAAAATTCCAAAAATTACTGTGCAAGATATATTTGTAAAATCATCCAACATTGGTGCAGCAAAAATTGCAGTCAAACTAGGTATTGAAAAACAGGTAGAATACTTTAAAGCTATGAAGCTATTTTCTCCTTTGAAAATAGAAATACCAGAAAAATCCACACCGATAATCCCGGATAAATGGAGTGAAAACACTCTAATAACAGCATCTTATGGTTATGGCATAGCTGTAACTCCTATACATCTTGCACAAACTGCAGCAGCATTAATCAATAATGGGATATTTCATAACGCAACCTTGATGTTGAATAAAAGAAGTATAGGAGAGCAAATTATCTCAAGAAGAACTTCCAGGGAAATGAGAAAATTATTACGTGCAGCAGTAACAGATGGCACTGGCAGAAAAGCAAAAATAAAGGCATATTCAATAGGAGGAAAAACTGGATCGGCGGAAAAAGTTGTAGATGGTAAATATAGCAAAGATGCAAACATAGCATCATTTATAGGAGTGCTAACTATGCTTGACCCAAGGTACATAGTGCTAATTGCTATTGATGAGCCTCAAGGGATGCAACATACCGGGGGAATAATTGCTGCGCCTATAGTAAAGAACATTATAAATAGAATAGCGCCTATACTAAATGTTACACCTGAGATGTAAAATTATGATTGCTTTACTACAACTTCAAATTTATCATCACCAAAATCCTTATTAATATACCAAGAACCATCATCTTTAGTTACAAATTCAAGACCTTTAAGGTCTTTTTTTATTGTCTTTCCATTTTGACCATCAATAGCGATATTAATATCGAATGTAATAATGTCTAGATTTATCATAGCTTCTTTCCCGCTGCACGAATTTAGACTGAACTTGCCTAACATGACATCATTAAAACTCACTTCCCCTGTATAGACATCACACTGACCGTCCACACAACACGTAGTTTCAATATAGAAAAGATCTGACATACAAAATACCTTAAAAAAAAGAACTAAACATATATGGCCACTACACCACACCGCTAACAAGTAGTAAAGCTTCGATAAACCTAAGTTACTTTAGCTACGTAGCCATAATACAGCTAGAAATGTAAAATTCAACAGTTAATTGTGCGATTAATAGAGAAGTCTTATTTAGTACACCTTATAGGAATGGCTGTTTAGTTTTTTTGTTAATCTTTTTTACCATGCTGTCAATCATATGCTTTATCCCTTGATATACAGAGTATGTACTTTCGTCGCTACGCATATAAGCAGAACAGGAAAATACATTATGTTCTTCGTCTTCTATTGATAACTCTGTATCGCATTTTATGTGCTCGCCGCCAAGCCTTTCTATCGACTGTTCTCTGTCATCTCCTATAGTTACCTTAACCTTACTTTCTTCTTTACCTATCTTGCTACTTAAAATTGAAACAATGATGGCTGGAGATATACATATCGCTCCTATTGGCTTTTTTGTAACAAAAAATTCTGAAACTAATCTTTCAAATTCAGGCATTACTGTCACCATGTCTTTACTTTCAGCTAAGTCAGATAAATTTTTCGCAACCCCGTATCCACCAGGTACAACTAGCATGTCAAAATTTTCAGCTTTGGCTTCTTTTAAGTCATATATTTCGCCTCTTGCGATTCTTGCTGCTTCCACAAGTACATTCCTTTTTTCTTTTGTTGCCTCTTTTGTTCTATGATTCATAACTTGTGTGATATTGATATCAGGTGCAAAGCATTTAACATCCACTTCCTGCTGATCAAGCACAAGCAAACTTAAAACCGCTTCTCTTACCTCTACACCGTCAAGGTGACCACACCCTGATAAGACCACAGCAGCTTTTAATTTTTTTTCACCCATAAAGTACCTTGATTTCATATAATCTAGATATTTTAATACAAATTCTATATTTGGAAAGGGGTATGTTATATCAATTATAATGTAATTAATGATTAGTATGTATAATTAGGCATATTTATAATCAACGAAGCTGAATATGGAATTTAGCAATAGTATGTTTTTTGACACTGACTATCCAGAACTAAGAAAAGCTATTTCAGATATAATAGAAAGTATTGCACAATCCTCACAAGAGGGGAAAAAAGAGTTATTTACAACACTATCAGAACAAGTTAAAGGGATGAACCTCAAAGATTTAGGTTTAGCAATTAATGACCAAGGCTTGCAAAAGGAGGTAAATAAAGAATTATTTATAAAACTCATTGAAGAAGCACTTAAAGATTTAACTTCTGAAAATGTTGACTCAAAAATAATAGAAGAGGCGTTAAAATCTGTTAACCAACAAGCAATAAGTAATGTTATAAATAATAATAAAGGTCCACTGGACAATCTAGTCAATTATTTTAAATCAGCATCTGCAAATAAAAAAATTGGAATAGCTTCTGCCGTAATGGTATTAGGAGCAGCATTTTCTCCACTTATTGTGCTTGCTACATTAATAGCGCTTGTGGCTATTGGAGCACGTTATGTAGGAATAGGTATAGTAAAGGCAGGGGAAAAAATAAAAGAAGGTGCGATTGATGCAGGAAAAGCAGTGAAAAGTTTATCTAAAAATTTAGGGGATAAATTGCCTGAGGTTTGGCCAAAAAAAGATAACTTTAGTAAATTATACAACAGTTTGGCTCAAGAGATTATAGGCTATAATATGTCCGAAGAAGGTGAAAAAATAAAAAACGCCCAGAGTAAAGCAAAGGTCATAGGCATGCTTCAAAATGAAGGGCAGCGATCTGCTATACAAGAGTTAGTAAAGAATGGAACTATTCAAAATTTTTCAGAAGATGACATGAAAAAGCTTAGAGAAAAAGGTACTAGTACTTATGAAAGTGATAAGGAAGCACTTGAGGAACTTATGGAGAAATTTCAATCTAAAATTATGGCCATTGGTGAGGGTAAAATAGAGGAGGTAGAAAAAATGGTTAATGATAAAGTTAACCAAATGAAGTCACCAGTTCCTCAATTATAGCTCTTTTTACAATAATCCGAACAGACCGTAATATGCTACTGGCCTGCTATAGCCATAAACACATATCTTATCGCATTCGGACTATTATAAGAAAGGCTATAGATAGTCCAAGTTCTGAACAAGCGAGTACAGGAGAAACCAAAACCCTCTGATGGCTTGGAGAGGGAGGGAATGGGAAAGGTAGAGATCTATTCTTTTTTATCCACTTTTTTGAGCAACCCACTTCCACATCTAACACACATCTCAGTGATTATAATATCCAATTTTTGATCATGTTGTTCTACAGGTAGATTTTTACAATATTGTTTCTCATAGGCTACACCTATAAATATTTTTCCAAGCGGCCGTAATTTTTTCATCATTGTGTCATACCAACCACCGCCAAAACCTAATCTATTAAAATGATCATCAAAAGCAATAACAGGAGTAATGATTACGTCAGGAATTACGTCTTCATTTGTTTTGTTCCATTCCTCAAATTTTAGTAACTTATTTTTATTAGGAATTGCTACTTTATAATCTAAATCGAGTAAACTATGCATCAAAGGCACAACATCTATTTCCCCGTCCATTGGAATGTAAGCCGCAATTGTTTTGCCTTTAACGTAGCTTAAGTTCTGATTAAAGAGATTAATAAGGGAATTTGCTGCATAACTGGAATAACTTTCATCAATATCTTTTCTTATAGCTTGATATTGCTCTCTTATTTCCTTTTTGTGCTGTTTAATATCTTTGAACATGATCTATCCATTTCGCAGTAAGTTTTTCTTGTAAACTATTTTGCTTCAAACGCTCACTTAAAAAGTCAAAGTCAATAAACTCCATATCCTGGTCTTGATTACTGCAACTATAAACAAAACTTCTTTCTCCTGTTTTCGCATTTATATGTTGCTGCACACACTGAGCGCAGATTTCTTTCATCATACACTGCATAGGAGAATTAACTGATGATATTGCTATGTGGCCTGATTTTAGATATGGCTTTAAAATTGTTTTTCTAGCTTCATTCACAGCTTTCATCATTTTGTCAGAACCAATAGTGATAATTTTATCTATAACGTTCAAATTAATACCTAATCTTCCTTGTTGATAAGAGACTATTGCATCAACTATATTACCATGAAAGGATTTATCTTGATCTCTGCTTGTTTCTATCAATCCTTCTTCACATGCCCAAACTACTGCATTTGATGCACGCTCTATCAGTGCTCGTTTAAATACATCACTTAACTTCTTATAGCCAGCAAAGTACAAAACCTTGTTATTATTTTCAAGACATGCCTTCCCTATCGAAAATAACACTGCATTTCCAACTCCACCACCAATTAGCATTATATTCTTCATGTGCTATTTTAACTGCATTTGTTCAAATTTTTTGAAATTTTATAGAACAAAGTAATTTATATAGTTCTATACACAAAGACAAGGACACTCTCTGACTTCAACTATACCGATAACTGATAGCCGCATTTTTACGCATATCATCTAATAACAAGTTGCTTTGTATCATAATCTTTTGTTGGTACATTTTCTGTTTGATTGCTTCTATACCCGCTACATTACTCTTGATATCACACAACATCATCAACTTTGCAGTGCCATTTTCTCTCAATTCTACTATTTCATTCACACTTGTTTTACTAAATAAAATCTGTAAATCAGGATTTAAATCTCGCATTTTTATTTCAAATTCTTTTGCGTTTGGCAGCTTAAAATTATCTGCCAATTTATCAAAATTTAAACAACTGACCTTTTGCTCCTTGAGATTATCTAATAAACTTTCTGAACCTTCAACCACAATCTGTTTTAATTTTAAAGTGCTTTCCAGCAGTGCATGATTAAGTTGTACTTTATCTATTACTTTTATAACGGAGTAACCTTCACTGAAACTGAATGGACCTGCTATGTCGCTGGTTTCTAATCCTTCTAAAACGCTCTTGAGTTTTCCTTTTAGCTGACTTAAATTAACTGTTGCTTTACGCATCTTTATTGGAGATTCTGGGTTATTACTGTTGCGTAATTTTTTTACTAAATCTTCAGCTATACCATAAACGTCCTTGTCTTTTTGATCAGGAATTATAAACTCTTGGAACGTGATAAGATAATCCGGCTTTTCTGTTTGCCTTTTTACATCATCTACTTCTTTATCGCTTATATTAATAAATGGCACAATTCTTACTTCAATAATTTTGCTCCACAGTAACTGACATTTTATTTGTTTTCTTAAAATACCAAGATCTATATTATGCTTCTCTATGTATTGATCAACTTCATTAGCCTTAAGTTTAAAACTTTGGGTTAAAAATAACATAATAGCATTATCTAACTCCTCGTTGCTCAATTTTATATTCAGCCTCTGTGCTTCATTGATAATGATAATTTCGTCTATTAGCTCCCTAAGCACTTGAGGCTTTGCTTCTTTTTGATTAACACTTTGAGTGCCAAACAATGAATTTATAAAGTTGATGCGTTTTTCGATATCTAAATTTGAAATTGGTTCACCATTTACATCTGCAACAATTTCAATCTCGGTTGCAAGCAACCTAAGTGGCAACACTATCAACAGTAAAATTAGTATTTTATACATACAAGTAAAGTTGTTTAGTTAATAACCAATTCTATAATAAATACTGAGTCAATGCTAGCCAACTTTTTAATAGTGATCTCAGTGACAATGGAAATAAAAACCATTGCAACAAAATCAGGTACGCTGGTAAATAGGCTAAAAACATGCTAATATAGAGGATTTAAACCGTGCTAAAAACAGTATACGGAAGGAGAGGGATTCGAACCCTCGATACGACTTTTGGGTCGTATAACGGTTTAGCAAACCGCCGCCTTCAGCCGCTCGGCCACCCTTCCAAATTTAGAACCTAAAGATTATATAATACCAAGACCTCTACCACCTGTCTAATGCTTTTAATTGCAATATTTGTATCTGTTCAGATGCATGGCTAATGCTGAAACAAAAATTCCAGTGCTCCATTTCTTGTCATCCCAGTGCCCAGACACTGGGATCCAGGATTTTGATTAGCACTAAGTTGGTGAGCATATAAGTGTTATGTTAAAATATAACGTTTTTACGGAAAGTCTGGATCCCAGTGTCACGCACTGGAATGACATCGTTTACTATGTGCCATATTGCAATGTTCGTACAGTTGTGCGCGGTATAGATTCCGCTAACAAGTAGCGGAATGACGAATTTGTTGTTTTTCAAATTGTGGGCAAACCTAAGCCACTTTAGCTATAAATCAATAAAAACTAATTTCTGCTTTTTTCAATGATTTTCTTTGCTTCTTCCACACCAACCCATTCTCCAACTGCTACCGTTTTTCCCTTTTCTAGATCTTTATAATGAGAAAAGAAATGAGTAATTTTATCTAGTAGGCTTTTAGATAAGTCAGAATAGTCCTTTATATTGTCATAATAGCTATCAACACTGGAAACAGGCACAGCTAATATTTTCTCATCTTCTCCTTTTTCATCTTTAGTGAGTAATGCGCCTATTGGACGCACAGATATTAAAACACTAGATGCTAAGGGAAATTGAGTTAGCACCAAAACATCCACAGGATCACCATCACCTGCACAGGTATTTGGTATAAACCCATAATTGCAAGGATAAGTCATTGAGGTAGACAAAAATCTGTCAACTTGTAACAACCCAAGCTCTTTATTAAATTCATACTTTACAGGCTCAGCATTTGCACTTATTTCAATTACCACATTCACCGCATTTGGTCCAGCTGTTATTTTACTTAAATCCATAAATCACCTCTTAACTTAAGAATAAGCATTATACAATATGTGCTTTTAAGTTACCACATTTATGTAGTTCTAAGCTTGTTTTGCATGGAGCGGTCCTAAATTTTCATTCGTCATCTTATTGACTGTTGAAAGTGGTGATTCCTGTGATAATTGAAATAAAGCATATACTATTACGATAGTAAGCACTGCAGCAATTACTAGATTAGCAAAATTATCCTGTGGTAGGACACCTTTTATTGGATTAAATAATTTTTGCTCCATAAAGAAATAATCAGCAACATATAACCCAACAGATAATACAAACATACCTAAAATAAGTTTACAGACTGTGTTTTTATGGTCTTTTTCTTTTTTCTTGCTGGTGATAGGATTTGGCCTACATTCATTCTCTTCTTGCAGCACTGAGTAGTATATATTATCAGGGCTCGTTATTAATTGTTCAAATTCATCACTATTTTGGTTTTTTAACAGTTGCTCTAGGGTGTTTTTTGTATTTATAGGATATATTAATCCATCCATTTTCAATGCTTTCTCTTGCTGATCCACATTCTCATGGTCGATTGTATATTTATCTCTACTTGATAATCCGATCATGTGTAGTTTGCCAGCTAAGAACATTATATAGCTCTCCATTAACTGATTCTCACATATCTCTAATACTTCTCTTTTTACTGTTTTGTTAGATGACGAAAGTTCTTTATAGTGACCACCCAAAGAAAAGAACAATGCTATATCTTTATCTGCTTTTATGTCATGAATGGAATAATAGCTGCTGATAACGCACTTATTTAATGCAAATTCTCTGTTATATTTGTTTAATGTATTTCCTTCACTTAGTAACTTTCTAAGACCAATGAGTACTTTATTTTCAAAATCTTCTTCTGTTTTAAATATTGGTTCTCTCTTTGGATTTGCTAAGATGTTAAGTAAATCTAATTTTCTTCCATCTACTACTTCATTTATATATTCATTTAACTCAGATCCTTTAATAACTTCATATATTTTATCTATGACATCTTTAGTATTCAGGTTATTGTTTTCACTTAGAATTCGATAAGCTAGAGCATAAATTAAAAACAGCCCTTGTAGACTAAATTTTAAGTTAAAATAGTAATCTAATTGTTCATCTTGCTTCTGTATGAATGCAGACAGACCTATGTGATTCCTGTGATCCATAAAACGATCTAAGTCAGCATGTTGAAAGCTACCTAAAAAAATAAATAACGTCTCTAATAAATTACCCTTACCAACAATTTTTATTAGTTCTTCAATTTCTTTTATCATTGCTGAAACCTATAATGTTCTACTTTATAGTATAAGGGATACATGGCAAAATAGCAATAAATGTTATTAGACTTCTTGCATAACCCAAACTAAGTAGAAAAAGGTATAGCTATACCGCCGCGGCACTAACAAGAGATCCCGCTAACACGCAGCGGGATACTATAGCACTTCTCGCAATAGTCCGAATAGGATAAGATATGTGCTTATGGCTATGGTAGAGCAGTAGCATATTATGATCTGTTCGGATTATTGTAAAAAGAGCTATACCTGTTGGATTTGGGTTTTTTGTATTTTCGCTATTTCTACAAGTTGGTTTCTACGAGATAATTTTTGTTTCAAGCAATCAATATTACCATTACTAACTGTTAAAGGAGTAACACGCATATCTGTATTATTAATATAACGTGAGATGATACTGCAGTCTATTTTATCAGTTTTTGTAGTAATACCAAGGCTTTTAGCATAGTCTCTCCCACCTTGGTTGAATGACGTACACCTCAAAACCATTGCTTAGTAAAGTATAGGCACATAATTTTTCGTATCCACCAGTTGCCTCAAGACCAATTTTGGTTACATTATGCAAACGTAAAAAGTCCAGCATTTCATCAATGGATTGTACATTGTTTTCAAATATTTTATAATGCTCAAGTGGGTGAATGTGGAGATCTAATTTACTTTTGCTAACATCAATGCCAGCAATAATGTTTGATGAATTCATAATTCCTCCGTAATAATAACATATACTGCATTTTCCAGCCTTATATACGAGCCTAAAAGCTCAATCAGTTGTTCGGAACTTTCAGTATAATAAACCAGAGAAGAGAACCTTGCTGAACAACGATTCTTATAATCAAGGGGCGTGACGGTTCCTCTTCTCTGTGTGTCTTTAATATCACTACTTTGATATTTATAAAGACTTGTTCTTAACATATAAGGGAAGTGTCCTCTAGGTAAGATTGTGGAGTATTCGTCGCAGCATTTGGCTGTTCAATTACGCTAGTTGATTCTTTAGGTATACTATTTCCTTCAAAATTTCCATCTTTTTATTATGTTCTCTTTAGCATTTTGAGAGTGAATTATTCTAGTTTTGATATTTAACCGTTTTGTATCTGCTGTAATGATTTCACTTCCAATTTGCTATTCTTTACATATTGAATTGCAAGCACTAACGCTTTACTCCCAGAAGCTGTGGTACTGTAAGCTATATTTTGCAAAATAGCAGTTCTCCTGATATCTTTGCTATCTGAAACTGATTTCACACCTTTTGAGGTATTGATCACTAGATTTATTTTTCCATCTTTGAGCATATCAACTATGTGGGGTCTGCCTTCTCTCACTTTATTTACAGTTTGTGCAGCAATGCCATTATTATTCAGATAAGAAGCTGTACCTTTGGTTGCATATATTTCAAAACTCAGTTCTTTCAACATTCGTACAACAGGCAATATATACTCTTTATCATCATCTTTTACTGAAACCAGAGCTGTTCCTTCTGTTGGTAACTTGTATCCTGCAGCCATGTGCGTTTTTGCAAGTGCAGCTTCAAATGATGAGTCAATTCCCATCACTTCTCCCGTTGATTTCATTTCAGGACCAAGTAGAGTATCAATTCCCGAAAAACGCGTGAATGGAAAAACAGCAGCTTTAACTGCAAAATGATTGAAAGGCTTGTTTTCCTGATTCAATTTTTTACCAAAAATAACCTGAGTGGCAAGCTTTGCAATAGGAATATTGATTACCTTGGAAATAAAAGGAACGGTTCGACTAGCCCTTAAATTCACTTCAAGTATGTATACATCACTAGACCTCTTGCATAACTCGATTTCTGAAGGCAATTTTGTCGTCAAAGCTTGTCTGCGCTCCTCAAATACATTCGAGTATTCTGTGGTGCTCATCTGCACTTTTCCTGAAGATTTCTCATCACAAACAGGTTCTGCAAGAGGTCTATTCTCTTGAACAGCAAACTGAATGTTTATCAGACCTTTCACTTTTAATGCTAATGCTATTCTCTCAGTTTGGAGCTCGATCTCTTTTATTACTTCGTCACTCAATGTATTTGTCGGTATTGAGCATGTTGAATCACCAGAGTGGATACCAGCTTCTTCAATATGCTCCATGAACGCTGCAATGAAAACTTTTTCCCCATCACATACAGCATCAACGTCAACCTCAACTGCATTGACTAAAAATTTATCAAGAAGCAGCGAACCATGCTCAAAGATTTTAGTTTGATCTAAGACGTACTCTTTAAAGCTCTGAGTATCGTGTCTAATCGACATAGACTGACCGCCGAGGACATATGATGGCCTGACTACTAGTGGAAACCCCACCTTTTCTGCGTTGGTTAACGCTTCTTCTACTGAATGGCAGATAGAACTTTCAGGTTGTTTTAAATTAAGTTGCAAAGCAAGGTTTTTAAATCTCATGCGATCTTCTGCAAGGTCAATAGAATCAAACGAAGTTCCCAGAATTTTGAAACCTCTCTCGTTAAGCACTTTGGCTAACTTTAAAGGTGTTTGACCACCTATTTGAACTATCACACCAACCAGTGTGCCATTTTCTTGCTCTTTACTTAGTATTTCAAGCACATCCTCTGCAATCAGTGGGGCGAAATATAAACGATCAGCGGTATCGTAGTCAGTTGAAACAGTTTCTGGATTACAGTTGATCATTATTGTTTCATACCCCATTTCTTTGGCGGCAGAAGCTGCATGTACGCATGCATAATCAAACTCAATACCTTGACCAATGCGGTTTGGACCACTTCCTAAAATGACAACCTTTTCTCGGTCAGAAATATTCGCCTCACATTCCGTTTTATTTTCAACATCACCCTCATAGCAGCCATACATATAAGCAGTGCTTGATTCAAATTCAGCTGCACAGGTGTCTACGCGTTTATAAACTTGTTTAATGCCAAATTTTTTTCTTATTTCTTCGATTTGTTTTACTCGATCTCCAGCGTGTAACGCTGGCTGGATCCCAGTGTCACGCACTGGGATGACATTAGAGGGTACTGGAATGACAGAGGTAGGTCTATTACTTAACTTTGCTAATCTTGCATCTGAAAATCCCATTTTTTTCAGCTCTAACATTTCGTACGCAGTTCCAGGAAATCCATTTTCCTTGATTTTTTGTTCAGTTAATATAATTTGCTGTATATTTTGCAGAAACCATAAGTTATATCCTGTAATCGAATTTATTTCTTCTATGCTAATTCCGTGGCGCATTGCGTCAGCAGCAATCAGTAATCTGTTTGGTAGCAATTTTGCTAATTGAGATTTTACGTGATCAATATCAATGTTCTCAGGAAACACTTCATCAAGTCCTGTAAGATCAGTTTCAAGTGAACGAAAAGCTTTCTGCAGTGACTCATTAAAAGTGCGGCCTATAGACATTACTTCTCCCACTGATTTCATGGAGGTTGATAGTTCACAATTCGTTCCTTTAAATTTCTCAAACTCAAATCGAGGAATTTTAGTGACGATATAATCAATCACTGGTTCGAATGCTGCTGGTATTATTGGAGCACAGTCGTTACGTATTTCGTCGAGCGAATAGCCAATAGCAAGTTTAGTTACAACTTTTGCAATAGGATAGCCTGTTGCTTTCGAAGCAAGTGCAGAAGAGCGAGAAACCCTTGGATTCATCTCAATCACAACGAGGCTTCCATCTTCTTTAGGATTCACTGCAAATTGAACATTTGCACCACCGGCACTAACATCAATTTCTCTCAGCACTGCTATAGATGCATTTCTCATCTGTTGGTATTCTACGTCACGCAGAGTCAAAGCAGGAGCAACAGTTATGCTATCACCAGTGTGCACTCCCATCGGATCAACATTTTCTATCGAACAGACTATTATGCAGTTATCTTTACAATCGCGGATAACTTCCATTTCATATTCTTTCCAGCCAATAATTGATTCATCTATCTGAACTTCATTTATTGGCGAAATTTTGAGAGCACTTTCTGCGATATTGAAAAACTCCTCTTTATTATATGCTATACCACTACCTGCGCCACCAAGAGTGAATGATGAACGGATGATTGCTGGTAATCCAACGTAGTCCAAAGCCTTTTTTATTTGTTCTTGATTTTTTATAATGATACTTTTGGGGTATTTCAGTCCTATTCTATCCATGGACTGGCGGAATAACTCTCTATCCTCTGCTTTTTTTATTGCTTCTCTATTTACCCCTATTAATTCTACGTTGTATTTGTCTAACACTCCATCATCTGCAAGTTTTATTGCACAATTGAGCGCTGTTTGCCCGCCCATTGTTGGCAATATTGCGTCTGGCCTCTCCTTAATTATAATTTTCTCTATGATTTCAGGCAGTACCGGCTCAATATACGTCGCATCAGAAAACTCAGGATCTGTCATTATAGTTGCGGGGTTGGAGTTAACCAAAATGACTTTATAACCTTCGCTTTTTAATACTTTACAGCTTTGCGTTCCGGAATAATCAAACTCGCATGCCTGACCTATAACTATTGGGCCTGCTCCTATTACTAATATAGATTCTATATCTGTGCGTTTCGGCATAATTACAATAACGGTCTCTATTCAAGTAATGTTACCAATCTTTCCTGTATATGTGAATTTTTATTAAACCTATTAGCTAATTACTTTTAGGCTTGACGCATAACTGTACGAACATTGCAATTTGCGTGGCAGATTCCAGTGCTTGACACACAGCTGTACAAACATTCATTTTTGAAGGTAAATTGCACAGCAAATGATGTCATTCAAGTAGCTGACACTGGTTCCTTTGTGACGGCAGTGCCCAGAGGTGTCATCCCAGTCTGGGATGGCTTTGTTGCATCGCTACTTATGAAAGGCTAACTATAATTAGGATTATAAGCAACTTATTGAAAATCTTGTTTTTTT
>NZ_JAPQLF010000100.1:15040-15178 GCF_028982105.1 Wolbachia endosymbiont of Drosophila bicornuta
TTATTTATATTAATAAATTTAATTCTATTGAAAATAGCTAAAGCATTGAAATTCTTGAATTTTAGCCGGATTAGTGAGTGGTAGTGAAATTTCTTTTACTCAAATTTAGGTATTCACTGACCGTTCTTGTTATAAATA
>NZ_JAPQLF010000101.1:0-3254 GCF_028982105.1 Wolbachia endosymbiont of Drosophila bicornuta
TGCTTATGGCTATGGTAGAGCAGTAGCATATTATGATCTGTTCGGATTATTGTAAAAAGAGCTATATTTTTAGTATTAACCAAAATTAACAGTTTAAAAGCATTTCTTAAAAAACTCACTATAACTTGGTCGCGATTTTCATTAAAAGACAAACGTAGAAGGGCTAGAGTATCCACTTTAACCTCTCTAAATTTGCTCACAATCTCTTAACTTGACGCGTATGATTGTACTAACATTGTGATTTGAGAACAACCTTCACCAGAAATGGTGTCATTCCAGTGTTAAGCACTGGAATGACTAGAGGTAACGCAAGAAGTTTACTCTTAATAAAAACCTGATGATGAATCATTATTACCAAATTTCGGCCTATTTCTGTTGCTGAAACCAGAACGAGGACGAGGAGGCCTCTTATGGTGACTTCCTCCAGGTTTTCTACTAAATGAATTATTGTAATAATTACCCCTGTCATTTGGACCATCTTTCCTTTCCTCGTTGTAAAGCTCACCTTCAAAAAACTCTCCCGTCTCTTGGTCAACCCGACGTCTTGACAACTTTGGACACCCACCTTTTTCGAAGTCAATTACTAGTGCTTTGAAAGTATCATCTTGTTTAAGTACGCTCTCTATAGAATCTATATGTTCATTAGCTATTTCACTTATGTGCATTTTTCCTTTTCTGCCATTAAGAAATTCAAGCTCTACAATAGACTTCTCTATTCTTACAACCTTGACATCAACTATAGAACCTTGTTCTAGTTTTGTTATTGAATCAATCATCATACTCTTTGCAATTTCAGCTTCAGTGCCACTCGTAGCAAAAACAGAAACTTTACCATCATCTCCTATTTCAATTTTTGCATTACTTCTTTCACACACACTGCGTATATTTTTCCCCTTAGAACCTATAGCAGCAGAAATTTTGTCTTTATCTATGTAAAATGATAACATCCTTGGTGCATGGTCTTTGACATCATCACTGTGTTCTGAAATCACTGCATTCATTTTTTCTAAAATATGTAATCTTCCAGCTTTTGCCTGTTCTAAAGATTTTTCAACAATTTCAAAGCTTATACCAGAAATTTTCATGTCCATTTGTAGCGCCGTAACCCCTTCACTAGTTCCTGCTACTTTAAAGTCCATATCACCAAGATAATCTTCATCACCAAGTATATCGGAAAGTATTACATACTCGTCTTTATCTTTGATGAGACCCATAGCAATTCCAGCAACAGGGGCCTTTATTGGCACACCAGTATCCATTAAAGCAAGAGAAGTTCCACAAACTGTTGCCATAGAAGAAGAACCATCAGACTCCAAAATTTCGGACACTACTCTTATTGTATAAGGAAATTCAGACTTATCGGGTAAAACAGGATGAATTGCTTTCCAAGCAAGTTTGCCATGACCGATTTCTCTTCTTCCTGGTGCACGCGCAGCAGAAGTTTCTCCAACAGCAAATGAGGGAAAGTTATAATGCAACATGAAATGCTCACGTCTATCCCCTTCAATATCATCCACAATTTGCTCATCTTGAGTGGTGCCAAGAGCAGTAACAACCAGTGCCTGAGTATTGCCTCTTGTAAATAGTGCAGAACCGTGAGTTTTGGACAGAATATCAACTTCAACTTCTATCTGACGTATCTCATCATGCTTACGACCGTCTATCCTGACACTTTTCTTCCTAATTATTTCACGTACTAAAGATCTTTCAAAGTTTTTTACTGCATACATAATTAACTTTTCGTCTTTTCCAGTTTCTTTAAGAGTATTCAACATATTCTCTCTGATCGCTTCTAAAGCTTGAACTCGCTCTTGTTTTACTGTTTGCGAATATGCTTTTTCAAAATCTTTACCGTATTTTTCGAGCTCTTGTGTTATATCTGATGTATCAATAGGAGCAAAGCTCTTAGGTTTATTGCCAATTGTATCAGCAAACTCTTTTATGAGCTTAATGACAGGTTTAAGGTGTTCATGGCCAAATTGTATTGCATTAAAAACATTTTCTTCAGAGAGCTCTTTCACTTCTGATTCAACCATTAAAATTGAATTTTCATCACCGGACAAAAACAGATCCAAGCTGCTTGCTTTCATCTCTTGAACAGAAGGGTTGAGTATATAGTTATTATTTTCATCACAACCAACCATCACTCCAGCTATAGTAAAGTGAAAAGGAACACCAGAAATTGCAAGAGCTGCAACAGCACCAATCAATGCTGGCACTTCAGGAGGATTGACTGTATCATAAGTTAATAGATTGCACACCACACTAACTTCATCATTAAATCCTTCTGGAAATAGTGGTCTTATACTTCTATCTATTACCCTTGAGATTAAAGTTTCTCTATCAGATGGCTTGCCTTCTCTTTTAAAAAAGCCGCCAGGGATCTTACCCATGGCATAGCTTTTTGCGATAAACTGTACATTTAAAGGAAGAAAATCAACATTTTCTTCCTTCTTTTTACTTACAACAGTTACTAAAACAGAAGTATCACCGTAATTTACAACTACTGAACCATGAGCTTGGCGTGCTATTTTTCCTGTTTCTAAAGATAAGGTACGACCACCCCACTCTATAGATTTTTTTATAATTTTAAACATACTAAATTCCTCGATTATTTTCTAATGCCTAACTTCTCTATTAATTCCTGATAGGCTTCATTACCAAATTTACGCTTTATATAATTTAAGTGCTTGCGTCTTCTACCTATCAATATAAGTAAACCACGCTTAGAGTGATGGTCATGCTTGTGCACTTTAAAGTGCTCAGTTAAATTACTGATCCTCTCGGTCAAAATTGCACATTGTACAAAAGATGAACCTGTATCATCTTCTTTAATTGCATATATATTTATCAAACTCTTTTTCTTTTCGGATGTTATCGACATCTAAACCTCATTTTAAATATTAAAAACACGAATAGGTTTCACACAACCATAAATAAAACTGCAGATTGCAATAGGTAGACTACCCACCACCGTACAACAAATATCATGATCCTTTAAATTACGCAAGTTATTTAATACAACTTCCTGACCTTTTCTGATTTTCCCCGCATCTTCTACGGAAATTTCAACTTTGAACATCGATTTTAAAGCCGATTCAATGGGGATGACGAAACTTTTTGTATTACTCCCTGTCACTCCATCATCTTCTGTCATCCCACCACCCTCTGTCATCCAAGTAGCTGACACTGGGATGGCTTTGTTGCATCGCTCTTCGGATAGTAGGTAACGCACAATAAATTTATGAAGCTAT
>NZ_JAPQLF010000102.1:0-3899 GCF_028982105.1 Wolbachia endosymbiont of Drosophila bicornuta
CTACTGCTCTACCATAGCCATAAGCACATATCTTATCCTATTCGGACTATTGCGAGAAGTGCTATAGTTCTTTATACCAATCAGATTGCATTATGCACCTGGTATCGAGCGAATGTTTTTCACTAAGCAACTTAGAATAACTTGCAACTATTATTCTTGCAGTTGCCCAGTATCCATGCGGGCCACGCAACACTCATACATATGGACTTCATTGAACGCGGAGGCATATTGAATATTATGCGCCTTACTTCGCCAGCATTCGCTGCTTCCAGCCTGTCTGCTATGACTTTTATGTACTGATAATCATTATACTCACATCCCGGCACCACTGTTTGAAAGCACAGTTCAATGAATTTTAGAAAGTTCATGTTAGACCTCCTATAGTATCACCCAAGTATAGCTCTTTTTANNNTAATCCGAACAGATCATAATATGCTACTGCTCTACCATAGCCATAAGCACATATCTTATCCTATTCGGACTATTGCGAGAAGTGCTATACCTTCAAAAATGAATGTTCGTACAGTTATGGAAGACACATTGGAATGACACTATTTGCTGTCTTCAAAAATAAACATTCGTAAAGTTGTGCTTTTAATATGGGTTATCAGTTTAAAAATGTTGCTAATCAGCATATATGAATGTAATATTAATTAACATTCATAAACGAAGCAATACCATGGAAAATAGTTATAATGCCGATGCAATAAAAATCTTAAGGGGTCTTGATGCTGTAAGGAAACGTCCAGGTATGTACATTGGTGACACTGACGATGGGTCTGGCTTGCACCACATGGTATATGAGATTGTTGATAACGCAATAGATGAATCTTTAGGTGGATATTGTGATAAAATTGAAGTTAGCATAAATAAAGATGGTTCAGTATCAGTAACCGACAATGGTCGTGGCATTCCAACTGACATTCATGAAGAAGAAGGAATATCAGCAGCAGAGGTAATAATGACTCAACTCCATTCTGGTGGTAAATTTGACAGTAATACCTATAAAGTTTCTGGGGGATTACATGGTGTTGGAATCTCAGTTGTGAATGCATTATCAAGCTGGTTGGAATTAACTATTTGGCGCAATAAGAAAGAACACTTTATGCGTTTTGAAGATGGTGAGTCTATTGAACCTTTAAAGGTAGTCAACGAAAATACAAACAAAAGAGGAACTAAAGTCACGTTCATGCCATCAACAGAGACTTTTAATGGCATTAATTTCAGTTACTCAACGCTTGAAAGTCGTATAAGAGAATTAGCATTTTTAAATTCAAATATCGACATTACTTTACGTGATCTGCGCAATGAACCATATACAGAATCTCATTTCAATCAGAGCAATCAATCTAAAGACAATTTTGGTACAGCAAATTTTGTGCAGTATTTAGATAAGAATAAGACACATGTAACTAAAATTGCCAGTATGAAAGGAGATGCAGACGATCTTGGCATCAGCTTGGAAATATCGATGGAATGGAATGATTCCTACTATGAGAATATGTTGTGTTTCACTAATAATATACGGCAACGAGATGGTGGTACGCATTTGGCAGGATTTAGATCTGCACTAACTAGATGTGTCAATACCTATGCAACTAATGAAGGGTTTTTAAAGAAAGCAAAAGTAAATTTAACTGGAGAGGACGTTAGAGAAGGTTTAACTTGTGTTTTATCTCTCAAGATGCCTGATCCTAAATTTTCTTCACAAACAAAAGATAAACTAGTTAGTTCTGAAGCACGTGCAGTTGTAGAAAGTATAGTTTCTGATAAATTGAGCACAATCCTTGAAACTGATCCCAAATTGGCAGCAAGCATAGTAGAAAGAGCAATTAGGTCAGCAAAAGGAAGAGAAGCCGCAAGAAAAGCACGAGAGTTAGTTAAAAGCAAAAACAATATTGATATTGCAACTCTGCCAGGAAAGCTTGCTGATTGCCAGGAAAAAGCCCCTGAGTTATCGGAATTATTTATAGTAGAGGGTAATTCAGCAGGTGGTACTGCAAAGCAGGGGCGTAATCGTAAAACACAAGCAGTGCTTGCCTTAAGAGGAAAAATTCTAAACGTAGAACGTGTAAGTTTAGATCGTATTTTTTCATCTGCAGAAATAGGCTCTTTAATCACTGCAATTGGTGCTGGAATAGGGAGTGAACACTTCGATATTGAAAAAGCTAGATATCATAAAATTATCATCATGACAGATGCAGATGTTGATGGTTCACATATAAGAACTTTGATTCTAACTTTCTTTTTTAGACATATGCGTGAAGTTATTGAAAAAGGTTACTTATACATAGCACAGCCACCCCTCTATAAAGTTACAAAGAATGCCAAAGACACTTATATTAAAGATGACGAAACTTTTGAAGAGTATATAATAAACTCAGCAGTTAAAAGACTAACACTAAGTGATACAGCTACAGAATTTAACGACTTGCGCCTTATTTTGAATAAATGCGTTAGCACTTCTAATATTAGCAAAAATTATGATAGAGAAATACCACAAAATCTCCTAGAGTCATTGCTAATTTTAAGCAAAAAGAATGCTCTATCATCGGCTGATGAGATATTAAAGTATTTGAAGTTAATGTACAGCGAATACACTTGGGAAGTGGAAATAAAAGATGAAGAAAAAGAAATTCATATCTCTAAATTGTTTCAAGGATTGGCAGACAAATATATATTTGCACTTAGTATGCTTGAAGGCAAAGATATGCAAAACATATTAAGTTTGCTTGATGGTATAAGTAATTTATTTAATGGTGATTCATTTTTAAAGTCACAAGAAACTGAAATAAGAATCACTTCTCCAAGTACGCTTGCAAAAATAATAATGGACTATGGTAAAAAAGGTTTAACTCTGCAGAGATTTAAAGGTCTTGGTGAAATGAATGCTGATCAGCTATGGGATACTACGTTAAATCCTGAGGCTAGAACTTTATTAAAGGTTGAAATAAAAGATTGTGAAGAAGCTGATTCCATATTTTCAATATTAATGGGTGATATAGTTGAACCACGCCGTGATTTTATTAATAGCAATGCACTTAATGTGCATGATGTTGATATTTGAACTTTTAGCAAAATGTACGAACGTTACGGGTTTAAGCAAAGACTGTGTCATTCAAGTAGCTGACACTGGTTCCTTTATAACGGTGTCATTCCAGTGCTTGACACTGGAATCCAGGTTGCTCACAAGCAAACTAGCATAGAAAGTGGTTACAACGTTTTCGATGAGATTGCAGAAAGGCTGGATTCCAGTGTCAAGCACTGGAATGAAAGCAGTCCTACGTCATGCCGCGATTCATTCGCGGTATCTCTAGATCCCGCTAACAAGCAGCGGGATGACGGTTGTCAGGGTGTCATCCCACTACCTTCTCCTGTCATCCCAGTGCCTCCCTCCCCTGTCATCCAAGTAGCTTGACACTTGTATCTTTATGATGTGAGGCATTAGAGCTAAAATACCTCACAGGGAGGGTGAAGCTGATGCAACGATAATGCCATTAAGGCCGAATCCCAGATTTTGCTTCCCTCCCATAGAGTTATAGCTCTTCTCATAATAATCCCAATAAGGTAAGAATGGATTTATGGTAGAGGGGTTTGTATGCCAGCAGCGTATAGTTACGACTTAAGGAAAAAAGCAATGGAAGCAATGGAAGCATTGGATGAAGGAGAAAGTAGAGCAACTGTTGCCAAGTGACCTTACCCAGAAAAAGTGGAGAGAAAGAAAGGAGTTTTTTCTGGTAAAATAAAATTTTGGAGGATTAGAAATGGTAAGAGAATATACGGCAGAATTCAAATTGGAAGCTGTTAAGCTGGCAAATGAACAAAGAAAGTAGGTCAACCAGTTGCAAAAGTAGCAAGAGATCTAGGAATAAGGGATAGTGTATTAGGAAAATGGATGA
>NZ_JAPQLF010000103.1:0-6517 GCF_028982105.1 Wolbachia endosymbiont of Drosophila bicornuta
CTACTGCTCTACCATAGCCATAAGCACATATCTTATCCTATTCGGACTATTGCGAGAAGTGCTATAGTTCTTTATACCAATCAGATTGCATTATGCACCTGGTATCGAGCGAATGTTTTTCACTAAGCAACTTAGAATAACTTGCAACTATTATTCTTGCAGTTGCCCAGTATCCATGCGGGCCACGCAACACTCATACATATGGACTTCATTGAACGCGGAGGCATATTGAATATTATGCGCCTTACTTCGCCAGCATTCGCTGCTTCCAGCCTGTCTGCTATGACTTTTATGTACTGATAATCATTATACTCACATCCCGGCACCACTGTTTGAAAGCACAGTTCAATGAATTTTAGAAAGTTCATGTTAGACCTCCTATAGTATCACCCAAGTATAGCTCTTTTTANNNTAATCCGAACAGATCATAATATGCTACTGCTCTACCATAGCCATAAGCACATATCTTATCCTATTCGGACTATTGCGAGAAGTGCTATAACCCCTATGGTGTTATCCAAGTGGCCGACACTGGTTCCTTTATGACGGCGTCATGCAAGTAGCTGACACTGGAATGACATCCTTTGATTTTTTATATGGTTATGCAAGAAATCTAGTGTAGATTTTTATTTATTTTATAAGATTGAAGTGTTACAGTAGCGAGCTTACAACACTACTGTTTTGTAAGTTTAGTGAATAAAATTACTTCTTTAACTTTATTGAAGCGAAAAATTGATTTCCATTGCGGTAAATGAGCAACATTATTGAATCTTTACCGTTTTTCTTTACTGCTAAATCAACTTGTTTTTGAAAATCGTTAGTATTTTCTATATCAGTTCCATCCAATTGGATAATGATGTCCCCTTTTTTAATACCACGCAGCGTGGCATCACTGTTACTATCTACATTGGTAACTATCACACCTTTTGTAGGTACATTATTTTTACTTTCTTTTGATTCTTTTGGCAGATTTGAAACAGTTAAACCGGTTACATAATCAGATGTTGATTTATTTTCTTCTTGATTGTTATCTTGGCCATCATTTGTAGATTCTCCGATCACAACTTTAATATTAACCTCTTTGCTCTTTCTAAGTAACTTAACTTGCACTTTTTTCTCAGGTCCAGCTCTCGAAACCATTTGAGGTAATTGTGTCATTCTATCGATTTTTTTACCGTCAAATTCTAATAATATATCACCTACTTTAATCCCACCTTTTTCTGCAGGACTATCCTTTACTATACTTGCAACCAATGCGCCTTTTATATCTTTTAAACACAAGGACTCAGCAAATTCTTTCGTTATAGGCTGAACTTGCACACCAAGCCAACCATGTTTTATTTTTTTGCCACTTTTTAATGTGTCAATAATTGACATAGCTAAATTAGACGGTATGGCAAAACCTATACCCACGTTGCCGCCAGACTCAGATGGAGAATAGATAGCAGTATTAATACCTATAACTTTTCCATTTAAATCAAATAACGGTCCTCCAGAGTTACCCCTATTAATTGCAGCATCAGTTTGAATAAATTCATTCATAGTGCCAATACTAATGTCCCTGGACCTTGCAGATATAATTCCTGTGCTTACAGAGCCACCCAAACCAAATGGGTTACCTATTGCCATAACCGTACCACCAACCCTTGCTTTATCAGAATCACCAAATGCAACAGAAGAAAGATCTTTATCAGAATTAATCTTAAGCACAGCAAGATCAGTTCTTGCATCATAGCCTAAAACTTCCGCTTTGAAATAAGTATTATCGTTCATAGTAACTGTGATATCTTTGGCGTTTTTAATAACGTGATAATTGGTTACTATAGTTCCACCTTTATCTATAATAAACCCAGAACCAAGCAACACCACCTCTTTGTTAACACTAGGGCCCCTATCCATAAAAAACTGATCAAAATGCTCAAAAAACTCTCTAAAATCATCAAAAAAATTATTTCCTGGCATAGATGGAACTCTAGTTCTGCTGTTATTTTCTTGTTTGATGATTTGTTCGCTTGAAATATTTACAACCGCAGGAATGAGTTCTTCCACTAAATCGGCAAGTCCTTGATTACAGTTGCATGCAGTAGTGCTAGCATCAACGACCTTTTTTGCATTCCAATCAAACATATTAGCATACGAAGAAAACGCAATTAGAAAATATGCAAATATAGATAAAATAAATGCCTTGCTTTTCATAAATTATTTCCATCCTTTATTTAAAATATCTAAAAAGTTATTGTTTGGTGAAAGTACAAATTTAGTATTATTTTCGGCAAATGATTTACTGTAAGCGCTCATAGAGCGATAAAAGTTAAAGAACTCTTCATCAACCTTAAATGCCTCATTATAAATTCTAGTTGCTTCAGCATAACCACGGCCCCTTATTTCGTACGATTCTTTTACTGCACTGGAGATAATTTCCCTTTTTAATTTATCAGCTTTTGATCTAACTTCCTGCCCAGCTTGCTCTCCTTCTGCTCTAATTTCTTTTGCTTCTTTTTCCCTTTCAGTTTGCATACGGCGAAATATTGCAGAACTATTTTCTTCTGGTAAATCTGCTCTCTTAATTCTTACATCTATTATTTCTATGCCAAATTTTTCAGCTTCAGAATAAACTCCACGCTGAATCAATTGCATAACCTCTGACCTTTTTTCATTCAACAAACTAATCAACGAGAATCTGCCTATATTTTCTCTTATGTGTGCTTCTATAACCGGATATAATCTTCTAACCAGACCTGATTCATTCCTCACAGCCTGGTAAAAAGTAACAGGATTTGTTATTTTATATTTTGCATACGCATCTACTATAATACGTTTTTGATCCGCTGTTATCACTTCCCTTGGGATCTTATCAGGACTTAAATCTAAAACTCTTTTATCAAGAAACTCTACACTATTTATGAATGGTAACTTAAAATATAAGCCACTTTCCCTAACATCTCTTACAACTTTACCGAGTTGTATAACTATCGCTTGCTTTGTTTCTTGCACAACAAATATTGAATTAGATAAAGCAATCAATAAAACAACAAATACAGAAACAAAAACAATTTTAATATTACTACTCATGGTTATTTTCCTAAATTTGTAAGAGGTAAATAAGAAAATATACCTTTCAGATCATCAGTTACAACAACTTTGTCTACCTTACTGAAAATATTTTCCATAGTTTCAAGATAAATACGATTCTTAACGAGAGAAGGATTCTGTCTATATTCCTCATAAAGAGATAAAAAGCGATTTGCATTACCTTTTGCTTCATTTATTATTTCATTCTCATATGCTTGTGCATCTAATTTTATCTTTATCGCTTCACCCTTTGCTCGAGGTATAATATCATTATTATAAGCATATGCTTCGTTTATAGTACGCTCTTTGTCTGCACGAGCACTTTGTACATCTCTAAACGAACTGATTACTTTTTCTGGTGGATCAATTTTTTTCATTTGAACAGATAAAATCTCTATACCCATTTGGTATCCATCAAGAATCTGCTGCAATAGAATTCTAGTATCTCTAGAAATTTCTGGTCTGCCTTGACCAAGTGCAAAAGAGATCGTATTTTTACCTATTATTTCTCTCATGGCACTTTCAGCAGCATTTTTAACACTGAAACCTGGTTTGTAATCCCGCACTTTGAATAAATAGTCCTTAGCATCTCTAACGCGCCATTGAACCTCGAAGTTAACGTTGACTATATTTTCATCTCCAGTTAGCATCACACCTTCACCGCGATCTGTATCTCGCCCATAAGAACTACTTACCCCAATTTCTTCACGATTTACTTCCTTAACGTTCACTTTAAAAACCTTGCCAATAGGGTAGGGGAAGTGATAACGCAAACCAGGTGTTTCTGTATTAGAATATTTACCAAAGGTAAGTTCTATACTTTCTTCACTAGGATGGACAATATAAAAGCCAGTGCAAGCATAGAACAGCAAAATAATGAAAATGATGAAATAAGGTTTTTTGCCCCTGTTTCTGGTTAATCCATTAAGAAAGAACCTTATATCAGATACAGCTTTACTTAAAATATCTTCATTATTAGGAGTTTTGTTCCCTACCGGTTTCTTTCCCAGATTCCAAGGATTATTATCATCAAACATAATGATTGATTCTATAATTAATACGCTAATATTACTTCTTTAATAAGAAAATGCAAACATAAATTGCTATTTTATTTACAAATTAATCATCAGGATGGAAAACATGATCGTACACTTCCTTTTCTCTATGTAATATGGTCGACTCTATGGAATTTTCTGGCTTTTTTTTGAATTCTTTGTTGTCACTCTTTAAGTGCACTACGTCTTTGTGAAAATGGGAATTATACCTAAATAGTAAAGCTATTATTATTAAAGTTATAACAGCCAAAAAGATGAGTGTTCTTTTTCTATACTTCATAAATGCTGCAGCTTCTTGACCTAATTTTCTATGTTACCACAAAACACGTCAAGCGAAATTATTTGAAGACAAATAAATACTGGCAATCAATTTAACACTAACTTAAGAATCAAGGAATACAATTATAATATATTTAATTAATAGTGAGGTTTAAAATGTTACATAATGAAAAAAATTCAAATTCTGTTGGAACTCAACAAAACCAACCAGAAGATAGTTTTGATTTGAATAAAACGATGCAAAATCTACCAAATTCAGATATTGCTAATGATCCCAAGAAGCTAAAAGAAAGAATTACTGACCTGTTAAAAGGGGATACAAAATTCTCTAAGATGAAACAAGGAGATAAGATTCTTGTAGTAAGTGCAGCAAGTGGATCATTTACGGCAGTACTACCACTTTTGGCAGTTGGTGCAACACTTGCTATACCAGGTGCTATAGTTGGTCTTGCTTTATATTTCGCTGTAAAAGTCGCTGTAAAAACAGTTCAATCTGGATATAAAGGGCTCAAGTGGTCAGCAGAAAAAACAGTTGATGGGGCGAAATATACTGCTGGGAAAGTTAAGGACGCATCAACGTACGCTGCCGGAAAAGTTAGAGATGGTGCTGTGCATGTTAAAGATAAGGTGAAAGAAGGTTATGAACATTCAGTAGATTCACTGAAAAAAGGCGCTAGTTTTGTAGGCGAAGGAGTGGCAAATAAATTCCATAAGGCATCTGGTGAGACGGACTATTTAGATAAGGTAAAAAGGTTTACTCCAGATGCAATTAAGAAATCTGACGAAATAAGAAATGATATGAAAGCAATTTTTGCTGATAAAGGAAATAATTCTGGGTTAGTGAAAAATGTACTTTCTGGAATATCGTAAGAAATTGATTTAAAAATGGCAGAGAAGGCAAAATCAGGGGAGATTGAACATACTTCTGGATGGCAAGTACAGAAAGAATTCATTAATAATTTAAATGAAAAAAGCTTGCATAACTTGTTAACACAAAGGTCATTACCTAAAGGTAGTTATTTCATCGACAGTGTTTTCTCTGAACATTACGATGAAATTAAGAAGGTTATTAAAGAATGTAGAGAAAATCATTTGTACTCAAGCGTAAGCAATATGTTTGACAGAGCAGAGAAAAAAGCTAACAGGCCTTCTGTCAAAAGTTTAACTAGGTCTGTGTCATCATCATTCTCTTCACTGGGAAGAAAAGGCTCTGAACAATCTAACAGCTTGTCAAAAAGCAATTCACTAAATTCTATAGGAACTGAAAGTACTGCTACTGTCTCTGATTCAGATTCTCAGAACTTTGCAACAGTCCGTAGAAGCAATTCATCTAGTAGCTTAACTCCTAAGCTTACTCCAGTTGCTCCACCAGAACTACCTAGAAGCGCCTCATTGACTAACTTAAATGGACAAAGTTCTTTCA
The DNA here is from genome assembly GCF_028982105.1 of Wolbachia endosymbiont of Drosophila bicornuta. Classification (NCBI taxonomy): domain Bacteria; kingdom Pseudomonadati; phylum Pseudomonadota; class Alphaproteobacteria; order Rickettsiales; family Anaplasmataceae; genus Wolbachia; species Wolbachia endosymbiont of Drosophila bicornuta. The sequence continues at coordinate 5,830 of NZ_JAPQLF010000103.1, forward strand.
GTGAAGATGTTCTCAGTGATCCTATTGTGGAGCAAAACCTGGATAGTTTGAGTAACAGAACTCTCACTCACAGTAATTCTACTGATAGTGGAATGGGTTCTGGTTCTTCTACGCTAACAAGAAAACAAGTTCTTCCTTTAAAAGAAGAATTTGACAGAGAACTCGAAGAAAAGTTGGCAAAACGACGCGCATCTCTAGATCAACCTAGTGCAGAACCTGTCAACTCAAGAGCTACAGCAACTCCAGGAACAGTGTAATAAGTAAAACTTCTACCTTCTCCAAAAGGATGTTACTCAATGAGTAACGTCCTTTTTTTGTTTTTAAACCATAGAAAAATCCTAGATCCCAGCGGTATGCGTACAACCGTATGAACATTGTGATTTCTCTGCTAGGAAAGGTGTCATCCGAGTAGCTGACACTGGGATGGCTTTGTTGCATAGCAACTGAAAAAATCTGGTGGCTACTGACAAAATTCATTATAAAATAGCCATTTAACCTTGAAAGAAAAAATATGCCACAAAAAATGAGGGTCAGTAACCATAGCGAATATAACAAATTTCTAGAAAAAAGAGGAAATATTTTTCATTATATCAACGAAGCCATAGAAAAGTGGTACGAGAATGGTCCAAAAATACCAGGTGGCAACAATATTTATAGCGATAAAGTTGTAATTTTGGTGCACATAATA
>NZ_JAPQLF010000104.1:0-10667 GCF_028982105.1 Wolbachia endosymbiont of Drosophila bicornuta
CTTTCTTTGTTCATTTGCCAGCTTAACAGCTTCCAATTTGAATTCTGCCGTATATTCTCTTACCATTTCTAATCCTCCAAAATTTTATTTTACCCAAAAAAACTCTTTTCTTTCTCTCCACTTTTTCTGGGTAAGGTCAGAAATTTAATGATCCAGGATATACTCCTTTGTTAAGGGAGATTGAGCATTTTCGAATATTTCTTGAGTGCTTCCAGACTCAACAATTCTGCCATTATGAAAGAAAATCACACTATCAGATAACTTCTTAGCTTGCTTCATTGAATGAGTTACCATAATTATAGTAAATCTTAATTTCAGCTCTTGTATAAGATTTTCGATTGCATTGGTTGCCATTGGATCAAGAGCGGAGCACGGTTCATCCATTAATAAAATAGTTGGCTTCACTGCAATTGCGCGAGCAATGCATAGTCTCTGTTGTTGGCCACCGGATAAATTGAGTGCGCTATCTTGCAATCTGTCCTTCAATTCTTCCAATAAACCAACCTTGGTTAAACTATTTTCCACCATCTCATTCAATTTTTGCTTATCCTTCGCCATACCATGCAATTTTGGCCCACAAGCAACATTATCATATATTGATTTTGGAAAAGGATTTGGCTTTTGAAATACCATACCAACTTTTGCTCTAAGTAGTACAACATCCATATCGCGTGAATATATATCACCCAGCCCATCGATATCTAATTCACCAACAGTTTTGCAACCTGGTACATAGTCATTCATACGATTAAAACAACGCAAAAATGTTGATTTACCGCACCCGGATGGTCCGATAAAAGTAGTAACTTTTCTTTTATAAATATTCAAATTTATATCGAATAGAACTTGCTTAGAGCCGTACCAGAGATTTAAATCTTTAACAGAGGCACGTGTATTGCTCATATCACATCCTGCATTGAATAGAGCCCCGGAATTTCTCTTTTATTTTCGTATAGCCATACTGCTGCTTGAACAGCTCCTCTAGCAAATGTTGTGCGATCAATTGCTTTGTGGTTTAGTTCTATCCGTTCATCAGAATTAACAAACATCACGCTGTGATCTCCTATTACTCCACCTCCACGAGATACTGCAAAACCTATTCCCCCCTTTTTTCTTATGTTTGAACCACTATGTAAATATTGATTGGACTGAAAATCCATTTTTGAAGCGTTAGCAATTGTTTTGCCAAGTTCTATAGCTGTTCCAGATGGTGAATCCTTTTTTAAGTTATGATGCATTTCCCAAATCTCAACGTCATATTCATTACCTAAAAGCTCAGCAGCTTTTTTTACCAATTTCAGCAACACATTAACCCCAACACTCATATTTGCTGACCATAATATTGGAACTTCAGCAGCATATTCTTTCAAATCGACACCTTCTATTCCAGTTGTGCCACTAACCAGCGGTGTTTTAAATTTTACAGCTGCTTTAAGGCAGTCTAACATACATTCTTTAGTTGTAAAATCTATTACAACGTCAGATGACTCAAATATGCCACTAATAGAACTTGTAACTTTAATTCCTAGATTGGCTATAATTGGTCCAATATCTGAATCTATGTACTTACTACCTGAACGGGCAACAGCACCTGCTATTTCCACTTTGGTATTTGTAATTAATTCATTGAGTATTTTTTTGCCCATTCTGCCTAAGCAGCCTATTACTCCAACTCTGATTTTCATAAAGCTTTTTACGTTTATTAAGAATGTTAGGCCTTTTTTTAAGCTCTGTCACTTCTGATCTATATTCTATAGCTGTACGAACACTCCAATTTCAGATCCAAGTGCCTTGACCACAACTATTGCAATATGGTACATAGTGAACGATGTCGTTCCAGTCTGGAATCTAGCCTTTCTGCAATCTCATCGAAAACGTTGTAACCACTTTCTATGCTAGTTTGCTTGCTTACAAGCAAACTTTTCTGGATCCCAGTGTCTGGGCACTTGGATGACAGGAGAAGGGACTTGGATGACAAGAATAGGGCACTGGGATCTAGTGGGCTCAAACTACAATGTTTGTACATCTGTGATCTATATTCTATAGCTGAATAATTTAACAATTCAAAATGAATACATATCCTATTGAGCTCTATATTACATACCAGGTTGCTTTGCCTTTTCCATGCTGAGTGATGTGATTACTCTTTACGAGATTAGATACGTGCTTCTTTAAGGTATTGCAGTTTGCTTTAGTAATATTTTCCAAATCCTTAATTGTAAGACGTCCATGTTTGCTGAGTAGTGCTAATACTTTAGCAGAAAGTGGTGGTAAATAGAGATTTAACACTTTTTCATGTGACACCTTTTGTTCGAGATGAAATTTTTGCTTTTGTAGTGACCTTAAAAAGAATATAAGCCATGGATTAAAATCATAGCTGCTCGTCTTCAAGGATTGTTGAGTACGACGCAAAGCTAAGTAGTAACTCTCCTTATTACTTTCAAGGGAACTGTAAGGTACATAGATATACCCTAACTTTAGTAACAAGAAAGTTGTGAGAATGCGTGATAATCTGCCATTTCCATCCTGGAAGGGATGAATAGCTAAAAAAGTAACTATAAAAATGCCAATAATTAATAGAGGGTGTAACGATTTCACCTCTAATTGCTGGCTAGTCCAATAAATAAGTTCTTGCATTTGTGTTGCTGTCTCAAATGGAGAGGCTGTTTCAAAAACTATGCCCAAGCTTTTTCCAGATTCATCAAACGCTTCAACATGATTGGGGAATTTTTTATATTCTCCCATGTGCCTTTGATCTTTATATGAAAATTGTAAAAGCCAGATGTGAAACTGTTTTATAGTGTTTTCTGTAAATGGCATCTTTTTAAAATTGTTGAAATACTTCTTCACACACATACGCATATCCGGCTATTTCTCGTTCATCTAGAGAACGAAATGAACGTGTATCAAGTTTGGATAATAATTGTTCAATTTCACTGTCTGATAGTTTTGCCCCTTCAATACGGGTAGAAGAACCAATACTTTCAATTGTTGCAATTTTCTTGAGCATTTGTAAACGTTCTGGAGCTAAATTACCAAACAATTGCCATGCTCCTTTAAATTCATCAATTTCAGCAACTAATTTTAACATTTCAGGTGTTATTACAATTTTTGAAATGTCAAACATATCTGTATTTTTATCTAGTTATATTCAATTATATTCGAAAATATCCTATTAGCAAAGAATACTTGTGAGACACACACTAAAGAATGAATTTTGGTAGGCATAAAAGCAGCTATTTTATGTTAAAATACAACATTTTGATGAAATTATAAGAAAGGCTGGATCTGAGTAGTCAGCTACTCGTCAGTGCATGTTGAAAAATCATTTTATGATCCAAGTCAGTTTTTTTACAGGTAACTTCTAAGCTTATCAATTTTTCCAAGATCTTCTTAAGTTCTGAAAGTTGCAAACTTTTCAAATGAGATTTAAAGCTCTGCAATTGTTTAAAAAACAATGGAGGGCTTAGCTGATCAATCGCAGCCTGCTCACTCATTCCACCTTGCACTGACAGCAAAACGTTTTCAAGGCGTAGGAAATAATTTGATATAATGCGAATTAGTGCTATCGGTGAAAAATTTTCTTGCGATATCAATACATCAGAAATTCTAATGAAGCGCGACATATCTTTACTTGCTATGGCAGAACATAGATCATCAAGTGTAGCATAGTCGTTGCCAGAAGTTGAAAAGCATAATTCTATATCAGTAAGTTTTAGGTCTTTTCTCTCCCCTAAGTATAAAACTAACTTCTCAAGTTCTGAACATATAGGCAGCTTGCTATGATTAAAGTAAGATTGCAAATGGTAGATTATCTCATTTGTGCATTTTATATCATTTTGTTTTAAGTAACTTGATATAATGTCATAAAGATTGCTGTTGCTGTCCTTATAGCAAGCAATCACACCAAAAATTTTTGAACTCTCCATATAACTTTTAGTCGCAGAATTATATGGAAGATCACTTGCTACCATCATTACATAGTGACCACTTGCGTTATAATCCAATACGTTTTTTAACTCTTTGGATATACCTCCACTCACATTTATCAGCTTAATTAATTTTTTGCTGGTAAACATCGAAACGTTTGCCAATTCAGAAAACAGTAAACTGGGTGACTTATTCACTATTGCAAAATCCATCACCTGAACTGAATACTCACCCAAATTAGCAATTATTTCTTGTACATAAAAATCAACCCTACTGTTATCACTTCCATGAATTAACACACCACGTAAAGCATCAGGTTTCTCTAGGAATTTTTTAACTTTGGATGGTGTGACCCTCATGCTATCTATATGATATCATTCTCATTTGACTGTACATGAGTATCCAAAGACTCTGAGTCTCCTTGTGCAATATTATGCACATCGCCTGCTAAATCATCTGATTCTTCTGTTTTTCCTGTAATATAATTATAAAATTTTTTCACAGGTTGAGATATATATTTGGAAAAAAATCCTTCTTCGCTCATATTGCTTACTCCATAAAATTAACAACTTATCATTAGCATATAAATAATAGTATAGCAAAAACTATTTTGTGCTAAGATAGTGATGTTTTATAATGAGTATATTACAAAATTATTAACATTCGAGATCAAAATTAAGCCAACCTGCTTAATACTAGCCTTATAAAATAAGCGATAATTAAATATACCGCTGCAACAAGTATAATTGCAGGTCCAGTTAACAAATCAAAACTTGCAGATAACATGAGACCTGATATCCCAGAGATCACAGAAAAAACTGTTGCAACAATAATCATCTGCATTGGAGTTTTCGAAATGAGCCTTGCAGATGCTGCTGGTATTAGCAAAAATGCAGCAATGAGTAATATTCCTATTAGTTGGGCAGCAATTGCTATAAATATAGCAAGAGTGATTAAAAATTCTAGTCTAACAAAGGTAACATTAATTTTTTCAACTACTGCTAAATCTTGATTAATTGAAATCATTAACCAATAACGCCATCTAAATATTAATATCAAAGTAACTATTAGAGAGGTTAAAAAAATCGATATTATATCACTTTGATCGAGCGTTAATATATCACCAAACAGTGAGCTAATAATACTATTATTGCCAGATGGAAGAAAAGACATAAGTATTAAACTCGATGATAAAACTACATTGGTAACAATGTTCAATATCGTATCAGCAGAATATAATCTGTTAAAATTAAGAGAAAGTAGTATAGCAAATGTAATTGCAATGAGCATTATGCTAAGCGATGGGCTAATCTTAAAGATCAAAGCAAGTGCAATACCAAGCAATGAAGAATGGGACAAACTATCACCAAGATAAGATAACCTTTGCCATATCATAAACGATCCTAAAGCGCCTGTTACTAGGCTAATTACGACTACTGCAACTAGACTGTTGATGAAAAAATCCTGGGTAAACATTTCAAACATGCTATATGGCTATTAGATAACTGACAACAAATCTATCTTCGGATATCAGAATATTATGGGTTCTGCACGCAGAACCTGTTGTCATAAATTCAAAATTTAAACCTTTTTGTTCCATAAGATAGGACTTCACTGAAGAACTTAGTATATTGTGTATTTTACCAGTACCTATTAACAAAATTTCTATTTCCTCTGTTAAAAAAGATTCAAAATACTCCTTGCTGTTTATATCACTTTCTTTCAATTTAATCACCTTTTCAGGAAAAATTATAATTGAGCCGCAATATTCTCTATTATTCACCAAAAATTTTCCTTCCCTGTAACCATTTATAAGGTTTTTATTCTCGGAAATTAATGGCATAAGTCAAACTATTAATTGAGTGTCACATACCCACCATTCCGGTTGCTTTTTTCCGATATTAACTGCAGCAGCTTTTGCATTTTCCTCACTATCGAATATTCCAAAACATGATACACCACTGCCTGACATGCGAGAAAGTATAGAGCCTTCTTGTGACTCAAGTGTTGATATCACATCCTTAATTTCAGGTACAAAGCTTATTGCTATTTCTTGAAGATCGTTTCTCGTCTCTTTAAGAAGCTTCAACAAATCCTTTTCAGCGTCATCGCTCCATTTAATTGGCTCAGAAAATTTTCCTTCATGTTTGGAAAATACATCTGGTGTACTCAAAAACCTTTTTTTCGGTTTCACAAGCACCACATTTGTAGGTAAAGAGAATTTTTTAATGTGGCATAATTCTTCGCCAATACCTCTAACAAAAACTGGCTTGCTATCTACGCTTGCGGGAACATCAGCACCAACGTTTAAGGCTATTTCATTTAAAATCGTCCTATCAATCTCCCACAGCTTCCCTAGCGTACGTACCACAGCTCCAGCATCTGAGGATCCGCTACCAAGTCCTGCAGCAATTGGTATGTTTTTTACAACCTTTACAGTGACTTTAGTGCGTACAGGAGCATGCCTAAGCAGCAGATTAACCGCTTTCATTACAGTGTTATATTGGTTATTTATTTTAGACTCGGAGTTTATAAATTCAACTGTAGAGTTATCGTATCTAGAATCCTTCTCACCTACTTTTATTTCCAAAAAATTAGAGAGATTAGCAAAGACAAATAAACCTTCAATCAAGTGATACCCTGTTTCTTTTTTGTCTACAACATGCAAAAAAAGATTGATTTTTGCAGGCGCCTTTACACAAAAACTTTTCATTATATATCTTCACTAACACTATTTTTACATTATATGTATAATGCTATTCTAGTCAACTTTTATAAGGTTCTCGCACTTCTGATGAGATCAAATGCCATAAATCCTAATTTCTCTGTGTGGGTAAATGCGTCCGCTGGTACAGGCAAAACAAAAATCTTAATAGACAGAGTATTGAGACTTTTATTAGAAAACAAAAGAAATATTCTTTGCTTAACATTCACCAATGCTGCAGCAAACGAAATGGAGAATCGCATTCACAGCATACTCAGTAAGTGGGCAATATGTTCAGATAGTGTGTTGGCAGCAGATCTAGAACAACTAGATTTCTTTCCAATGTCATCCCAGTGCGTGACACTGGGATCCAGAAAAAATAAAGATTATTTAACAAGAGCAAGAAGGCTTTTCTCTGAACTGGAAAATCTTGGTCTAACTATACAAACCATACACGCTTTCTGTTACAAATTAATCTCCAGCTTTCCTATAGAAGCTGGCATTGCTCCAAATTGCACGCTGAGCGAATGCAAAGAATTACATTCCATCATATTCAATAAAGTGCTTCATAACGAAACTGTGCAGGATGATATCAACCTTATTGCAACTGAAATTGATGAAAATAAACTACGCGATTTGCTTTATACTTTATGTATAAAAAGATCGATATCAGCAAATGATTCGAAATATATCAAAGATAAATTGAGCGCCCCAGATGAAATTCATGACTTACAGAGTGAAACAATCGAGCACGTGGAAAGACTAGCCGAGATATTAAGTGAAGGCAGTAAAAGAGATCAGAGTTATAGTGAAATACTTTATTCTACTGTCATCCCAGCTGGGATCAAGAAAAAAAGAACCAGTGTCAGCTACTCAGATGACACCGGAATAAAGTGGAATGACACCAAAATAGAAAACCTAGCCAAGGTATTTCTAAAATCAGAATCGCACGAAAAAAAGAGCATATCATCCATTGCAACAAAAAGTATTTTGGAGAAATTCAAAGATGCAGAGCAAATAATAGAGAGCGTTCAGAATGTAGTATTTACCCATATAAGAGACATGAACTCTTATCAAATATTCAAGAAAACCAGTAGCTTACTTGGTGTATTTAAAGTATATGTTGATTTGTATAATAGTGAAAAATCAAAAAATGCACTGCTTGACTACAATGATATAATTGACTTAGCAACAAATCTTCTCAGCAATCCAAACTATAAAGATTGGATATTGTTTAACTTGGATCAAAAAATAGATCACATCCTTGTTGACGAGGCACAAGACAATAGCATCAGCCAGTGGAAAATTATAACAAATCTCTGCGATGAATTTTTTGCCGGTAATGATGAAAAGCGAACCTTATTTGTAGTTGGTGACGTAAAACAATCCATATACAGATTTCAAGGAGCAAATCCCCATCTATTCAACTATATGCAACAATACTTTCATACGAAAACTGGTGGTAGAGATTGGATATCATGCCAACTTGAAAAGTCATTTCGCTCAACTCCAGAAGTTTTGATGCTTGTAGATAGAATATTTAATAACTTCCGCGCAGAAATATCTTTTAATGATAATGAAATAAAACATGTTCCACATAGAGAAAATGACCAAGGATATATTGAAATTTGGCCAGCGTTACCAAGGCGCAAAGAGAAAGAACAGCGAGCTTTACAAATTCCTCTGACATGCAAGGAAGGTTATACAATAGCAGATCGATTACTTGCTCAAACAATAGCTAACAGAATTCACAATTGGTTAAACGAAGGGCGGATTTTAGTCGCTAAAGATCGCCATATAGAGCCAAGAGACATTATGATTTTGGTGCGACAACGAAACGTGTTAGTTGATTACATAATAAGCGAACTTAAAAAAGCAAATGTGCCAGTTGTAGGCCGGGATTATTTTAGAATTATGAACTATATAGCCGTGCAGGACTTAATAGCTTTGGCCGAATTTTTACTCCTCCAGGCAAATGATTTAGCTCTTGCAAATGCTTTAAAATCACCGCTATTTAATTTCACCGAGGATGATTTATTTAACATTGCATACGACCGTAAAGAGCATTCACTATGGGAAAGAATTCACGATTATTCTGTGGTTATCTATAGTGAATTAAACTATCTCATTAACTTATCTCGCATAGAGTCTCCTCTTGCACTATTTACGCATATATTACGTACAGGTAAGAAGAAATTTGCTGCAAGGCTAGGTCTTGAGTGCTTTGATGTCCTAGACGAATTTATGAACCTCGTGTTGCAATTTGAAAACCCATCTCTTCAAGCGTTTGTTCAATGGATCAAGGAGAATAATCCGGAGATTAAGAATGATATGCAATCAGAACGCAATGCTGTGCGAATAATGACAATTCACAAATCAAAAGGTCTGCAAGCTCCCATAGTATTTTTGGTTGATACAAACACAGTGCCAAGAAACAGTGAAAGCATTATCTTTGATGGAACGGAAGCACCATTTTGGTGTGGAAAAAACAACAATGCTTATTGCGATCAAGTAAAAAGAGAGAAAAAACTAGAGGATTATAATGAATATTTGCGTTTATTATACGTAGCACTCACGCGTGCTGAAGATGAGTTATACATCTTAAGTAAAGAGCCAGTGCAAAAGGGCTCTTGGTATGATCTAATCACTAAGTATGGAGAACCATATGAAAAGAAACAAAGGGGTTTACGGCCAATATTTAAAGAAAAAGTTGAAGTATTATGCGTGAATGCAAACTACCCTTACATTTATAAAAAACGTGATTACTTTGACGTTCCGGTCATTTCCCTTCCACCAGCTTTAGCCCACTCTTCGGTGTCATCCCAGCGCGTGACGCTGGAATCCAGTGAAAAAGAAGGAGCAGAATGGATCCCAGTGTCAGCTACTTGGATGACAGATGGTTATGCAAGAGGCCTGATTATTCACAGCATATTGCAGTATATGCCCAAGATAGAAAAAGAAAGGAGAAAAAATTGGGTCAGAAAATACCTTGATAACATCAGCGAAGATAAGGATGAAATTTACAGTAAAATATTAGCCTTTAATGAAAAATATGGCTATTTGTTTGACTTGGAAGGCAAATCAGAGATTACACTGAGTGGAACAATTGATGGCAAGTCAGTATTAGTACGACTAGATAGGCTATGCATAACGCAAGATAAAGCAATCATAATTGACTACAAATCACACCGTAACGTTTCTGTTTCCTTATTAAATGAAATAAAAAAACAGATGTTAATCTATAAAACCTTAGTACAAGAAATATATCCAAACAAGCAAGTAGAGTGCGTGGTTATTTGGGTGGAAGATTTAACCATTCAATCTGACTTTTAACGAAACTTGATTGCAAGAAATAGCTACTACGTCATACCACCGCGAACCGTCATACCGCCACTCCTTTCTCGTCATCCCGCTACGTGTTAGCGGGATCTCAGCATAGCTATCTTAAAGCTAAGTAATATAAGTCAACCCAGCTAGGATTCTTTTGATTGATCAAATTATAGCACTTCTCGCAATAGTCCGAATAGGATAAGATATGTGCTTATGGCTATGGTAGAGCAGTAGCATATTATGATCTGTTCGGATTATTGTAAAAAGAGCTATAATTTTCCACTGCCTTGGCCATTCTTTCAAGCGCCTTTCTCTTGCAATAGATAAACTTATATCTTCAAACTCTTCAAAATATACAAGTTTATTTACATTATATCTTGATGTAAAACCTGAAACAATTTTGTTTTTGTGTTCCCAAATCCTCTTGATCAAATTTGCAGTTACACCAATATATAATGTGCTATTAGCTTTATTTGTAAGTATATAGATATATGGTAACTTCATCTTAATCGTTTATAGCTAAAGTAACTGAGGTTTATCAACATTATACTACACCATCATGCCACAATAAATCTTACCGTCATACCACCGCGGATAGATCCCGCTAACACGTAGCGGGATGACGAGTTATACCACTTCTCGCAATAGTCCGAATAGGATAAGATATGTGCTTATGGCTATGGTAGAGCAGTAGCATATTATG
>NZ_JAPQLF010000105.1:0-4338 GCF_028982105.1 Wolbachia endosymbiont of Drosophila bicornuta
GTTTAAAACATAAAAAACGCCAATATTTTAAAGCGGATAATAACCCCAGGGCTTCTTTTGCCTTTTTTTTTATTCGGTAAATTTCTTAATATTTATAGCTAAACGACAATCGTCATCCCGCAGCGGGATCTAGAGATACCGCGGCGGTATGACGTAGGACTGCTGTCATCCCAGTGCTCCTTTTTTTGTCATCCCAGTCTGGGATCTATTTTGCATGTAACTCCAATTGTGTTTTGGCATAAAACGCGACCCGTATTAGACTTATTTGCAAGCAAAGCTTGCTAGATCCAAGTAGTCAGGGCACTGGGATGACAGGAGAAGGAAGCACTGGGATTGGGATGGAAAAGGCTATTTGTGTGATGCCAATGAGTGATAGAAAGTTCTGCAAGAAGTCATTAATTGCAAAAATTTAATATAAGTGGTAAAGTAGAACCGCTGAATAAGAAACATATGTTAATTAATACAACGTCGGAGCTGGAGGACATATGTGAGGTGTTGATAGCAAAAAAGCCAAAATTTATAGCAGTTGACACGGAGTTCATTAGAAATAATTTAATCTACTACCCAAAATTATCGTTAATTCAAATTTCTTACGGAGAGAAGAGTTTTATTGTAGACGCATTAGTGCCAGAAATTGATTTATCATTCATTAAGAAAATAATGCTAAATCAGGGGATAACCAAAGTGTTTCATAGCTGCCGGCAGGATATAGAATCCTTACTCACTGTGTTTAAATGTATTCCCACTCCCATTTTTGATACCCAAGTTGCTGCTATGTTTTGTCATTATTATCATGACTTTATTGGTTACTCAAAAGTAGTGGAGCAATATCAAGGAATAGCACTGGATAAAATTAAAGCTAAAAATTCAGATTGGTTAAGGCGTCCGTTGTCCGAAGATCAGTTAGATTATGCAGTAAACGACGTGGTACACCTATATGACCTATACCAAATATTGTGCAATAAACTTGAAGAAAATAATAGGATGGGTTGGTTTCAAGAGGAGATGGAATCAATAGTTGATATAAATAAGTATTTACATAGCCCAAAAGATGCATGGAAGAGGATTAAATTTAATTATGAAGTAAATCCAAGATTGATACTAACTGTTAAAGCAGTTAGTGAGTGGCAAGAAACCTTAGCACAGCGCTATAATATGAACCGTAATAAAATAATCAATAATGCTGTAATAGCTGGTTTTATTGAAAAAAATATAGAGCATGTTGATGAGATTTTAGATGATCTCAAGAGGAATGCAAAAAATATAAAAGATGCGGATTTACTAGAGTTTGTGAATATTTTTAATGAAAATGAGAGAAATTGGATGCAGCAAAACAACACCTTATCGAGTAATTATGACAAATCTGTACTTGATATACTCTCAATTATTTTAGATAGTAAATGTAAAGAAAGTAACATATCAAGGAAATTAGTTTCTTCAAAAGATGAGTTAACCTGGTCAATATCTGGACAGACAGATAAATTATTCAAGGGATGGAGATATGATTTTTTTGGCAGGTCAGTTGAATCATTTTTGAACACAAGCTCAAAATTTGAGATTTCAGGAGTGAAATCCGCAAATAATATAACCAAAATTCAGAGTAATTTAGTGGAGAATAACTGTTGCTAAAGTAACTTAGATTTATCGACAATCGTTATCCCGCTACGTGTTAGTGGCTAAGAGATACCGCGGCGGTATGACGGTTAAGTAGGGTGTCATCCCAGTGCCTTGACTACTTCGATCCAGGAAAATTGATTGTGCACTATACAACACAAAAGCTGGATTCCAGACTGGAATGACACCACCTACAAATTGCAATGTTCGTATAGTTATGTGCTTGACACTGGGATCTAGAAAATCTAGTTAATATATATAGAGAAACCTTAGCTATAGTTTCGAAAGAAGTCTAATGTGTTTTTGTTATATGATTATAGGTCTAACAGGCGGAATTGGGGTAGGAAAGAGCTTTGTAACTAATTGCTTTCAAGAGTTTGGTGCTGCTGTATTTGATGCTGATTCTGTTGTACACCAACTTTATAAAGTGGATAAAAGCATAATAAGTTATGCAGAGAAAAATTTTCCTGGAGTGGTAGTAAATGGTGAAATAGATAGAACAGTACTGTCTAAATATTTCTTAGCCTACGATGAAAATTGGAAACAATTTCAATCTTTGGTTCACTCTGCTGTGCTGCGTGAATTAGAATTTTTTATTGCCCAGGAAAAAAAGATCGATAGAAAACTTTTAGTTTTAGATGTGCCACTTCTATTAGAAACAAAATTTTATTTATATTGCGACCTTATTGTTTTTGTTCATGCAGATAGCGTTGTGCAAGCTCAAAGACTTAACGAACGCAACATAGATAAAGAAAAGCTTAATCTAATCTCCGATGTTCAGTTATCTATTGAGGAGAAAAGGAAGATGAGTGACTTTATTATCGATACCAGTGTAAGCAAAGAGTATGTTTTTTCTCAAGTAAAAGATATAGTTGATTCATTAAACCTAAACACGTAGCTCTACGTCATACCGCCGCGGTATCTCTAGATCCCGCTAACAAGCAGCGGGATGACGGTTGTCAGGATCCCAGCAGCCTCCCTCCCCTTTCATCCAAGTAGCCCACTATGGTGTCATCCCAGTGCCCAGACACTGGGATCCAGGAAAATTGATTGTGCACTATAGCAACATTTTTGATCAAAAACTGGATTCCAGTGTCAAGCACTGGAATGACACCCTTCCGATGGGAACTGCTCTCAAACTACAACAGCGTGAGTAGCTATAGAAGCTTTAATGATACAAGAAAAAATAAACAGCTATCATTTTTTTAGTAATTAAGTAAAATAGAGTGGAAGATTGCGAGGAAGTTTTGAAAAATAAGATAAAAAAGATAGTAATTTCAGGAAAGGAAGTGTGGCCAATCATCGAGGGCGGCAAAGGCATTGCAGTTAGTGATGGAAGATCAAGCGGAGCATTTGCTGCAGCAGATGCTGTGGGTACATTTTCTGGTGCAAATGCTAAGCTTATTGATGATAATGGCGAGTTAGTGCCACTAATTTATAAAGGCAAAACAAGAAATGAAAAGCATAGTGAATTGATTGAGTATAGTATTGAAGCTGGAATTAGTCAGGCAAGAATAGCAAATGAAATATCAAAAGGTCATGGAAGAATACACATGAATGTACTTTGGGAGATGGGAGCAGCAGAACGCGTGCTTCATGGCATATTGGAAAGAGCAAAAGGCTTAGTTCATGGTATTACCTGCGGTGCTGGTATGCCTTATAGGCTTGCGGAAATTGCAGCTAAATATCAGGTTTATTATTACCCTATTATCTCATCAGTGCGTGCTTTTAAAGCATTATGGAAACGTACTTACCAAAAAATATCTTCCTATTTGCTTGGTGGAGTAGTGTATGAAGATCCATGGCTTGCTGGAGGGCACAATGGACTGAGTAACAGTGAAGACCCAGAGCTACCACAGGCTCCATTTGAAAGAGTTGCAGAGCTTAGATCTTTCATGAACGAGATCGGTCTTTCAGAAACACCAATTGTTATGGCAGGAGGAGTGTGGCATTTGAAAGATTGGGAACATTGGTTTGACAATCTGCAAATTGGACCAATAGCTTTTCAGTTTGGCACTCGTCCACTTTTGACGAAAGAAAGCCCAATTTCTGCAGAGTGGAAAAAGAAGCTACTCACTTTAGAAGAAGGTGATGTATTTTTAAATAAATTCAGTCCAACAGGGTTTTATTCATCTGCGGTGAGGAATAATTTTATACGTGAGTTACAGGAACGAAAATTACATCAAGTAAATTTTTCAGAAAATGCCAGCGAAGAATCCAATAGTGAATTTGCAATGGGTAGCAGAGGTAGGAAGATCTACCTTACTGCAAAAGACAAAGAACTGGCAAATACATGGACTAAAGCAGGGTACACAGAAGCAATGAAAACCCCAGATTCAACTGTTATTTTTGTGACGCCAGATAAATTTAAACAAATAAGAGAAGATCAAATCAATTGTATGGGATGTTTGAGCCATTGTTTGTTTAGCAATTGGAAAGATCATGGTGACCATTCAACAGGACGAAAGCCAGATCCGCGTAGTTTTTGCATACAAAAAACACTGCAAAACGTTATACACGATGGTGATATTGAGAACGAACTCATGTTTTCCGGGCACAATGTGTACAAATTTAAGCAAGATCCATTTTATGAGAATGGCTACGTACCGGCAGTAAAAGAACTGGTGGAAAGGATATTGACTGGGTATTGAGTCAGTGACCTTACCCAGAAAAAGTGGAGAGAAAGTTTGGAATGTTTTTTACAAAAAGAATGATGCATCAAAT
>NZ_JAPQLF010000106.1:0-1374 GCF_028982105.1 Wolbachia endosymbiont of Drosophila bicornuta
TGTATGCGCGGTAGCGGAGCGTTCCGTAGGTCTGTGAAGGAGACGGGGTGACCCTCTCTGGAGATATCGGAAGTGCGAATGCTGACATGAGTAGCGACAAACAGTGCGAGAAACACTGTCGCCGAAAGTCCAAGGGTTCCTGCGCAAGGTTAATCCACGCAGGGTTAGTCGGCCCCTAAGGCGAGGGCGAGAGCCGTAGTCGATGGGAATCAGGTGAATAGTCCTGAACCTGCCAGAAGTGACGAATGCAAGATGTTGTCAGTCCTTAATGGATTGGACTGGCTTTTTGCGCATTCCAGGAAATAGCTCTGGCGTATAGACCGTACCCGAAACCGACACAGGTGGACTGGTAGAGAATACCAAGGCGCTTGAGAGAACGATGCTGAAGGAACTAGGCAAATTACTCGTGTAACTTCGGGATAAGCGAGACCCGTTGGTGGGCAACCATTGGCGGGTGGCACAGACCAGGGGGTAGCGACTGTTTAGTAAAAACACAGGGCTCTGCGAAGTCGAAAGACGACGTATAGGGCCTGACGCCTGCCCGGTGCCGGAAGGTTAAGAGGAGGTGTGAGAGCACTGAATTGAAGCCCCGGTAAACGGCGGCCGTAACTATAACGGTCCTAAGGTAGCGAAATTCCTTGTCGGGTAAGTTCCGACCTGCACGAATGGCGTAATGATGGCCAGGCTGTCTCCACCCGAGACTCAGTGAAATTGAACTCGCTGTGAAGATGCAGTGTACCCGCGGCAAGACGGAAAGACCCCGTGAACCTTTACTATAGCTTGACACTGAACATTGAGCCTTGATGTGTAGGATAGGTGGGAGGCTTTGAAGCGTGGACGCCAGTCTGCGTGGAGCCATCCTTGAAATACCACCCTTTAATGTTTGATGTTCTAACTCGGCCCCGTGATCCGGGGTGAGGACAGTGTCTGGTGGGTAGTTTGACTGGGGCGGTCTCCTCCCAAAGAGTAACGGAGGAGCACGAAGGTTAGCTAATCACGGTCGGACATCGTGAGGTTAGTGCAAAGGCATAAGCTAGCTTGACTGCGAGAGTGACGGCTCGAGCAGGTACGAAAGTAGGTCTTAGTGATCCGGTGGTTCTGAATGGAAGGGCCATCGCTCAACGGATAAAAGGTACTCCGGGGATAACAGGCTGATACCGCCCAAGAGTTCATATCGACGGCGGTGTTTGGCACCTCGATGTCGGCTCATCACATCCTGGGGCTGAAGTAGGTCCCAAGGGTATGGCTGTTCGCCATTTAAAGTGGTACGCGAGCTGGGTTTAGAACGTCGTGAGACAGTTCGGTCCCTATCTGCCGTGGGCGTTGGAAGATTGAGAGGGGTTGCTCCTAGTACGAGAGGACCGGAGTGAACGC
>NZ_JAPQLF010000107.1:0-4047 GCF_028982105.1 Wolbachia endosymbiont of Drosophila bicornuta
TTTTTTATTCTAAAACGCTTGATTAAGAGCGATTTAGCTGCTTTTAACTTGCAACTAACCTACACCGCAATTGTTTAAGAAATTTACTAAGCAGGAAAAAAGGCAAAGAAACCACGTAGTAGCTAGCATTCAAATTCCCCCTTGTCAATTTGACGTTTTTTGCTGTCTTAAACGCTTTGTAAGCGCGTTTCGGCTCACATAGGTAAAAACCTAAAAATTTTTAAAGACACGCGATGCACGTAGTGCGAAAAATTAAACATGAGATGCCAAATACCCTAAGTTTTTTGTCATTAACCTGCACAGACTGCGAAGATAAATAAATAGCTTCAGTTTCATGATAAGGGAGCTGGCGGAGTTTGTCAAGTAAGTTTTTTCGTTTCTAACGGTTGTTGCCAAAAACTATACAAGAAGTCTTTTAAGATCAATCACTTATCTTCAAGGCTTGAATAAAAGCATTCTGTGGAATATTTACGTTCCCTATAGAATGTAACCTTTTTTTACCCTTCTTTTGCTTTTCAAGTAGTTTCATTCTTCGCGTTACATCTCCACCATAGAGTTTAGCTGTTACATCTTTTCTGTATGGGTTAATCGTTTCTCTGGCAATAATTTTTCCGCCCACTGCCGCTTGAATCGCGATTTTATATTGCTGACGTGGTATTAGATCCTTCAAGCGTGCGCATATTTCACGCCCTCTTTTTTCTGCCCTACTTTTGTGAACGATACAAGCCAGTGCATCTACGGGCTCTCCATTAATTAAAAAGCTTAATTTATCTATTTGGCTTACCAGATAGCTGGAAATTTCCCAATCCAAACTTGCATATCCTTTGGAAATTGATTTTAATCGATCATAAAAGTCAAAAACAACTTCAGACAGTGGTAATTTATATCTTAACAATGCTGTTGTTGTGTTACCAATGTAAGATAAATCCTCCTGTTCTCCCCTCCTTTCTTCACATAGAGATAGAATCTCTCCCAAGTATTGGTCAGGGACCATTATGGTTGCGGTAATCCATGGTTCTTCCACAATTTCAATTTTCGTTGGATCTGGCATATCACTTGGGTTATGAATATTCAAAATTTCACCACTTCGTGTTGTAACCCTATATATAACACTCGGTGCAGTTGCTGTTAGGTCTAAATCAAATTCTCTCTCGAGCCTTTCTTGAATAACTTCAAGATGCAACATTCCCAAAAAACCACAACGAAATCCATAGCCTAGTGCATTTGAAGTTTCAGCTTCGAAGGTAAAACTTGCATCATTTAAATGTAACTTCTCTAGAGCTTCCCTTAGATATTTAAAATCATCCGTTTTGTGAGGGAAAATGCTACAAAATACCACAGGATGCACTTCTTTAAATCCAGGAAGTGCTTCACTACAAGGTCTCTTTTCCTCAGTGATAGTGTCTCCTACCTTGCAGTCTGCTACTTCCTTCATTGAAGCAGTTATAAAACCAACTTCACCCGCTGAAAGCTCACTCGTCATAACTTTTTTAGGGGTGAAAATACCAATATTGTCCACTTGATATGTAGCATTATTAGACATCATAACAATTCTCATGCCTTTTTTTAGCACTCCATTTTTAACTCGCACTAAAATTACTACTCCTAAGTAAGTGTCATACCAACTATCAACCAAAATTGCTTGCAATGGAGCATTTACATCACCTTGAGGAGCTGGAAGTTTTGCTACTATTGCTTCCAGTACATCTTTTATTCCAAGTCCAGTTTTTGCTGATATTAAAACTGACTCACTTGCATCAATACCGATTATTTCCTCAACCTGGAGTTTTACCCATTCTGGATCTGAAGCAGGAAGATCAACTTTATTGAGCACAACTATTATTTCATGGTTGTTGTCAATAGCTTTATATACATTTGCAAGGGTTTGTGCTTCAACGCCCTGGCTACTATCTACCACTAAAAGTGAACCTTCACATGCGGCTAAGCTTCGGCTTACCTCGTAAGAAAAGTCAACGTGACCTGGGGTGTCCATGAGATTTAGGCAATATTGATTACCGTCGTTTGCCGTATAATTGAGTTTTACCGTCTGTGCCTTAATTGTAATCCCACGTTCGCGTTCTATATCCATTGAATCGAGTATTTGATTGGTCATTTCTCTTGCTTCAAGGCCGTTACATTCCTCTATTAAACGGTCAGCAAGCGTTGACTTACCGTGGTCTATATGCGCTATTATTGCAAAATTTCTTATGTTGTTCATTTATGGCTATTTTACTTAAGTAGAACCATTTTACATTTTAAGTGTTGTGAGGGCAATCCTTTATTAAGAGACTATTTACTCCTTCAACATAGACGACACTTTTTTCGAGCAGGAAATCACTTTATTAACCATATAGTTTTCATGATTATTATCTATTTTAGGCAACTCATATAGATAATTTACCATCATCCCGGCTGACTGACTAATACCCTTTTCAGAAGTATCCGCCATCCAGTTTAATTGTTTTATTGATGCGCCATTGCTTAAATGAAAATGCGCCACCGGGTCATAAGTATTTCCATTACTATTATTCACTTTTAGTAAATAATATGCACATAGTTTAAGCATGTATTGTTTAGTTTCATTTGTACATTCAACATTAGTTTTTAATTGCTCTGCACTTTCTAAAATTTCTGCACCAGATTGTTTTATATTTAGTTTGCCCAATAAAGTGACATCTTGGTTTAGATTGTTTTTTAGCCATTTCGTAAAGCCAGGTATTGGAGAAAGAGTTGCATATGTTTTTATACTTTTAAACTCCTGTGATAGCTTTTCTACAACCCTTTTGATCAAAAAATTACCAAGGCTGATTCCAGATAACCCTGCTTGAGTATTTGATATTGAATAGAATATAGCAGTGCTCGCATTACTCAGATCATTTGAAGGTACTGACTCATCTAAAAGGTGTTGAATGCTATCTGCAATCTTATCCAGCAATGCAACCTCTACAAAAATTAGAGGTTCGTTTGGTATCTTGTAATGAAAAAAAGCAAAACAGAGACGATCAGAATCTAGTCTGTTTTTTAGGTCGCCCCAAGAGGAAATTTTATGCACAGCTTCATATTTTATAAGTTTTTCTAGCAATGATGCAGGTGAATCCCAAGTGATTTGACGAAGATCTAGTAGATCGACATCAACCCAAGTATAGAGTATATTTTTTAATTCGTTCTCTAGTGGATTCAAGCTTCTATGTTGGTTTTTTAGCTTAAGAACATCAGAACGCATATCAACAATAAACTTAAGGCCTTCTGGTAAAGAAATAAATTGCTTTAATATTTTAGAACGCGGTGATTCAAGAATTTTTATTAAATCCTGTTCAAATTTATAGTTTAACTCGGGATCTTGGTTTTTCTTATACTCTCTAATTTTCTCATCTATTTCCGCTTTATTCGGATTAAATTTTTCTGCCAGGGTTTGTAGAAATTTTATTTTGCCTTTCTCTGATAAGCTTAAGTACAAGTTACCAAGAGATACAGCGTTTTTACGTGCTGAAACCTCCCCTCCCTTTGGATTTAAGCACTCGTTCATCTTCAAGACTAAACTATCGATATCGCGACTGTTGCTTAAATCAGGACTGATGTTACCAATCCACGATCTTACAGCATCTGCCACTCCACCTAGTATTTTAAAAAAGCTTCTTACCGCCTTTTTGTCTTCAACTTTCACTATATCAGTTTTTACCAATGATTCTTTTGTCATAGATTCCCTTTATTATACATAGCTAATGCAAGTCAGGGTCATACCGCCGCGATATCTCTAGATCCCGCTAACAAGCAGCGGGATGACGGTTGTCGGTAAACCCAAGTTATTTTAGCTACATATAGCTTAAGTTAAAGGAAAATTTTAGCTACATAGCAGGCACTATTACTAGATTATTAATAATTCAGTAATACAATAGACTTCTTGCACTACCTCCCAAGCCACAACTGTCATTCAGTAGAAACGAAAAAACTTGCTTGACAAACTCCGCCAGCCCCCCTATCATGAAACTGAAGCTGTTGTATTTGCTTTCGCCAATCTGCAGATTAAAAGGTAAGGATTACTTAATG
>NZ_JAPQLF010000108.1:0-2706 GCF_028982105.1 Wolbachia endosymbiont of Drosophila bicornuta
TATCATCACTTTTAAACCATAGTCTACAATTATCACATTTACTTTGTTGTAACTTCAATAGTTTTATTACTCTTAATGGCTTATCTGGTATTTTTCTCAGACGTTTACCCCAATATACCCAATCACCATCATATGGAGATCTGGTTTTTTGCACTTTGATATGTCGTTTAATATCATGATCGCTGTGTATAATAAGATGTATCTTGTTACTTGTCATAAAACGCCAGTTATCGTTATTATACTTTTTAAAGTATTTTCTTTTTATCCAGCATTTCCCTTTGTTTGGGTGCCTAAAGACTGCCCACTTCCAGAGCTTTCTATGTATAGTATTATCCAATGAGCTAAAGATTTTACATGAAACTACCGAAGAGTAATATTGACTCCATCCTCTGTTTATTGGATTGAGATTCCTTATTATTACTTCCTGTGGCGCCCCACGCATTTCTCTAAGTTTATGTTTAATAGCAAATGTATGCTGCTTTATAGAATTACGACTTGGTTTTATTAATAATGTGTAACCTTTTTTACTTTCTTTTGTTGGATATTGTCTTATTGAAAATCCAAGAAAATCAAATCCTGGTTTTGTTTCGTCAATGGTTCTTAATGTATGAGAAATTCTTGTTTTAGAGGGCTTTAATTTTAGTCCAATGGTTTCTAACCATTCTTCAACTAAAATTTTTGCTTTAAGAATAATCTCTTCGTTTTCATGTATGATGACAAAATCATCACAGTAGAAAATTACACTAATAGACTTTTGCGCGTTTTTATGCGATATCCTACCATATTTTCTTTTCATGCATTGAAAGAGTTCGTTTGTTAATGCTTTTTTGATATGTTGCTCTAATCCGTGTAATGCAACACAAGCTAGCAACGGTGCCTCCTTGAATTGTACCACGTTTTGTGGATTGAAACTTTCCATCTTCCATAACGCCTGCCCTTAACCATCTTCTTATGATTTTCTTTAACGTTGGTGTGGTTTTCAAGCAGTTTATTATGGTTAATATTGTCAAAACATCCAGAAATATCAGCATCTAATACATATGCTGTTTTCTGTTTTAGCACATCAAATATGGCTTCAATTGCATCATGACATGATCTACCAGGTCTAAAACCATAAGTGTTTGGCTCAAGTTTTGCCTCCCATTCTGGTTCTAAAGCCATTTTTACAAGTGTTTGTGATATAGTAGGTATACCAAGCGGGCGATGCTCCGATGGCTTACCAGGTTTTGGGATTCAGACGCGTCTTGATGGCTTTGCTTTTTCTTTTATATCTAAAGAATATGATAGTTGTAATCTTTCTTTTTGATTAAGATTAGCCTTTCCATCAATACCTGCAGTCTTCTTCCCCCTATTGTCCTGTGTTACTTTCCTAACAGCGAGTGTTTTTGCACTTGTTGATTTGAGCAATAATTTTTGAAGATTATGCATCTTTTTGATGTCATTACATTTAGAAGCTTGGTAAATTCGTTTTTGTAGCTTAAATGAAGATTTCTTCAGCTTTCGCCAAGGAATTCCATTCCATTCATACCTAGCTTTTTGCTGGTCCATAACATATTCACTACTATTCACCACTTTACCTTCCAAATTAAAGTGTTTACGTCTGCATATCCCAGATATTACTTTGGGCATTAGCTTCTTCTTCCACATAGCAGCTTGTGGTTGGCTACCTACTTATATTTAATGAATATAAGAGCTTTTATGTGGTTACTCCGTTCCATAGCTTCGTTTCACGTTAAACTTAGATTCCTACTATTTGCCGGAAGCTGGGAACATCAATAACTAAAGTCTTCAATCTTTAGTTCCCCTTTTGCTTCGTACCATTTTGTTCTATGCGTAGTTCAACCTCTTTTCGCATACTATGCTTTGACGACAATTCAAACATAGGTTCCTCTCGTAATCATATCTAACTCTGTTTGCAGGATGAGGTTTAGTGTTACCTGCTTTTATCTCATGCTTGCATCCCAAAGGTTGCCATCCTTTGAAATGTGAGACATACATTATCCCCGATGTCTAGGGAAGATGGAATTTAACCATCACAAAACCACGGCTTTCCGGGTCGCACTGAAGAAAAATAACCAACGATCCACTATGCTTTCTAGCTGTTCTTCCTTATTCTTAGGAAATTTAGGTAGTTCAATAAATACAAATTGAAAATCTTTTAAGTCATGTTCATAGGTAATTTTATCAAAAGTAACGTGATCAGATTTGTAAGCCAGCTTGTTAGGAAATAAGATAAAATCGGCGATAGCAATAAAAATAACTCCTTTAAGATCTTGATCACCTTTGTGAGCTTGACTTGAATAAGCTTTAGCAGCATAGTATTGAGCGCGTTTCTCAAAACCTTTATCACGAGCAAACTGGTCAGGTAAGGAAGCAGTATTACTACTACTCCCTCCCTTAGAAACCTTACTATTACACACAAATATGAGGTTCGTGAGCAAGTCGCCATCCTTCTGCTAAATCAAAGAGACGTTTATATCCTTTCCAAAGAGTAATTGGTCCTGGTTTTGGGTCATTTTTTCTTGCTAAATGGCCTCCAAGTTCATGAAACAGCTTCTTTTATGTTGGGAACTACACTTGGACATGGTTTTCTCTGTATTTTAACGTATAAAACTTTCCATTCTTCTTCAGCTAATAAGGTAGTATAGCACTTCTCGCAATAGTCCGAATAGGATAAGATATGTGCTTATGGCTATGGTAGAGCAG
>NZ_JAPQLF010000109.1:0-9577 GCF_028982105.1 Wolbachia endosymbiont of Drosophila bicornuta
CAGTCTTTAGGCACCCAAACAAAGGGAAATGCTGGATAAAAAGAAAATACTTTAAAAAGTATAATAACGATAACTGGCGTTTTATGACAAGTAACAAGATACATCTTATTATACACAGCGATCATGATATTAAACGACATATCAAAGTGCAAAAAACCAGATCTCCATATGATGGTGATTGGGTATATTGGGGTAAACGTCTGAGAAAAATACCAGATAAGCCATTAAGAGTAATAAAACTATTGAAGTTACAACAAAGTAAATGTGATAATTGTAGACTATGGTTTAAAAGTGATGATATAATAGAAATACATCATAAAGACGGGAATAGACGAAACAATATGATCAAAAACTTATCTTTGTTACATGGACATTGTCACGATGAATTACACAGGAGGTGTGCATGAAAAGCACCAAATTGGAGAGAAGCCGTATGAGGCTCAAAGTCTCACGTACGGTTTTGAAGTCGAGTGAGGAGGGGCGACCTTCTTCACTTAGACAACAGCATGCAAGTGAAACTAGTGAAGAGGATCTAAAAAAAGTGGTAGGAAGTGATGTAATTATTGGCAAGGCTTATAATGAGTTGAATCAATATAATTGGAGTGAAGAAGAGCGTTTTACTTATGATCAAGATAAGAAACGTGAGGATGATAATTTATCCTGCATCATGCAAAGTAGAATTGAAGGAAAAATTGAAGTTGCAAAAAACTTACTTAAAGCTGGCATCTCTATTGATATTATCTCTCAGACAACCAGCCTTCCTCAAGCTAACATTGAACAACTTCAGGAAGAAATTGCCTAAAAGGCTTGTTGGTTTTTGAATTTATTTCGTGTAACATTGTCACAATGATACCCTTCCTAGCGCATCAAACAACAGAGGTCTAATGATCAACGAAGAAATTGTAAGAGAGAACTTAAAAAAAGTCATAGAGCAAAAAAGCGGTAAAGATGTGATCGCTCTTGGCATAATATCCTCAATCATTATTAAAGGCTGGGACATTGGTTTTGCGCTTGAAGTTGCCGGTGACACGCAAGCAAACGAAGAATTAAGAAGAAATTGTGAGCAAGCTGTTAAAGCTATACCTGGGGTGACAAAAGTGATCGTGGTTGCTACTTGTCAAAAACAAAATGGGCAACAAAAAGCTAAATTACATATCGAAGGAGTGAAAAATATAATTATTGTGGCCTCTGGTAAAGGAGGCGTAGGTAAATCCACAGTTGCACTAAATCTTGCTCTCTCATTAGCAAAGTTAAAACACAAAGTTGCGCTGGTTGATGCAGATATATATGGTCCTTCAATTCCTAAAATGCTTAGCACTGAAAAATTAAAGCCAGAAATACAGGGTGGAAAAGCAATACCTATAGAAAGGTATGGACTGCATACTATTTCAATCGGCTATTTTGTTGACAAGGATCGTGCAGCAATATGGCGCGGACCTATGATCACAAAAGCACTTTATAATCTCCTCATGGGAACAAAATGGTCCGATATAGAGTATTTGATAGTTGATACACCACCTGGAACTGGCGATGTGCATTTAAGTCTTATGGAAAATTTTAACTTAACCGGGGCGATAATAGTTTCAACTCCACAGGAGCTCTCTTTAATCGATGCTCGCAAAATTTATGATATGCTTAAAAAGCTCAGTATACCGATTATTGGCATTGTGGAAAATATGAGTTATTTCATTCAAAATGACTCAGAAATATACATATTTGGAAAAGACGGCGCAAAAAGAATGTCTGAGGAGCTGAGGATCAAACTCCTAGGCAGGATTCCTCTGGATCCACAAATATGTCATGCTTCTGATTGTGGAAATCCTTTAATGCTAAGTGAAGATTTGGCAAAGATTTATGAAGACATTGCTAAAGATGTTATAGCTAAAGTGGCTTAGGTTTACCTACAATTTGAAAAACCGTCATTCCGCTACTAGTTAGCGGAATTTATACCGCGAATGAATCCACAACTGTACGAACATTGTCTACCAGAAGGGTGTCATCCCACTCTGGGATCCAGGAATTTTATTAAGTATAAAAATAGCTGTTTTATGTTAAAATACAACGTTTTGATGATTATGGAAAGGCTGGATTCCAGACTGGAATGACATCATCCTTTTTTCTGAATTCCAGTGTCAGCTACTTCCATGACATCATTATAAAGTAAAATGAGATCCAAGTGTCACGCACTGGGATGACAAGAAAGAGGGCTACTGGGATGACATGGGAGTTGCCTTTTTTCTACTTAGTTTGGGTTGTGCAAGAAATCTAATATGATTACTTCTATGCTTAGCCATTTTCAAGACAGGTTCTAAGAGACTTAATTTGTATATAGGAAAACCTTAAAGTCTTTCACTCATAGTATACAAAGTTTGTTTAAACTATTTTCAAAATAGATAAAATATAATTTTACAGTTAGCGTAAATAAAATGAATTATGATGTAATCATTTCAGGTGGTGGGTTGCTTGGTCTTATTACTGCAATTGGCCTCAGTTGTAACTCTGTGTCTGTAGCTGTAATTGAAAAAAATAGTTTGCCACGTGTAGTAGATGACAACCGAGCATTTGCTATTTCTCAAGGCTCGAAAAAAATATTGGAAAAATTAGGGATTTGGCAGTTTATAGAAAGCGAAGCTGAGCCAATACTTGATATATGCATACTAGATGCGGTTACTGTGCATTACAATCATAAAATGGTTGGTGAAGAGCCAATGGGTTATGTTATTAACAATGCTACTATATGGAATGCAATCAACAATAATTTTCTGAATAAACTAAACATATACTCTCCACATTCCTATAAAACAATTGCTTGTGATTCAGGATATGTGGAAGTTATTCTTGATAATAACCAGGAATTAATATCATCGCTACTTATCTGCGCTGAAGGCAAAAACTCTAAACTACCAGAGTTATTTTCTATACCGACAGTGAAATTTGATTATAAACAAAGTAGCATAGTATTTAATGTAAAGCATGAACTGCATCACCAAAACTTAGCTGTAGAGCGTTTTTTTCCTGGCGGTCCATTTGCAATTCTACCGATGAAGGGTGGCCATACTTCTTCAATAGTCTGGACAGAAAAATCTGAAATTTCAAAAATGCTAATGGATCTGTCTGAAGAAGAATTTATTATAGAGCTTAAAAAAAGATTTGGTTCTTATTTAGGAGAGATAAAACTAGAGGGTGAAAGAAAACTTTATCCTTTAAGTTTTGTTTTCGCAAAAAAGTTATATAAGGGTAGAGTTTTGCTTATCGGCGATGCAGCACATTCAATTCATCCAGTTGCAGGTCAAGGGCTTAATCTTGGAATTAGAGATGTAGAAAGTATTATAAAGCACGTAGTTGCCGCAAAAGCATCTGGTATTGATGTTGGCAGTAGTTATTTATTAAAGAAAATTTCACGTAACAGATACTTTGATAATTTTACAATGGCGCTTGCAACTGATGGATTAAATAGGATGTTCTCCAACAGAATATTCTGCGCTAAAGCACTAAGAAATCTTGGCTTGATTGCAGTTGAAAATTCAAATTTTCTCAAAAAAAGCTTCATTCGGCATGCTATGGGGTTTATATAAACCACTATTTTATAGTTAATGCAAGTCAGGTTTCCCACGTCATACCGCCGCGGTATCTTGGCCGCTAACACGTAGCGGGATGACGAATGTATCTGTTTAGCAGTTGTGTTAAAAGTCAATAGAAAAATTGATGTAGCTGTGGATAAGTACTTTTATCTGTATAAACGTGCTTATCCACAGCTATACTGGCTCTTAGATAGAAACAGACAGAGAGTTATATTCCTCAGTAAAAACCCTGTCATCTCTGACTAAAGAGTTAGCAAGAATAAGCAATTTCCTCATGGCAGCAGTGGAAGCAATTTTATATGGCTTTTTATATTGACTATATAATCTAGTAAAGAAAGGTTTGATATAGGAATTAGGGGGGGAGGGGTGGGATGTATGGTCCCAGAGTGTGATGGTATGATAAAATATGAGAAAACAATACCATCAAAGGAGGAATTATGGGACAAATATTACATGGGTGCGCCAAAACAACAGAGACAATTCGTAGAGCAATACAAAATAGTAAAGAGAGCATAGCAAAACTCTCCAGGTATAGCTCTTTTTACAATAATCCGAACAGATCATAATATGCTACTGCTCTACCATAGCCATAAGCACATATCTTATCCTATTCGGACTATTGCGAGAAGTGCTATACTATAACCTTAATCCAAAAACTATCATTAAATGGAGAAAACGGTCTTTTGCCAAAGACGCTGATATGGGTCCGAAGCATACAAGATCAACTGTTTTAACTTTAGAAGAGGAGGCTGTAATTGTTGCATTTCGTAAGCATACTCTATTGCCATTAGATGATTGTCTCTACGCTTTGCAAACCTCAATCCCACACTTGACTCGCTCTAGTCTACATCGTTGCTTACAGAGGCACAGCATTAGCAGACTACCAGATGTTGATGGCGAAGTTAAACCAAAAAAGAAATTCAAACAATATCCTATAGGCTATTTCCATATTGATATTGCAGAAGTCAGAACAGAAGAAGGAAAGTTATATTTGTTTGTTGCAATAGATAGAACATCCAAATTTACGTATGTTGAGTTGCATAAAAGTGCTACAAAACCTATAGCTGCTGAGTTTCTACGTAATTTGATTAAAATTTTACCATATAAAATCCACACTATTTTGACAGATAACAGTGTACAATTTACCAACCAAAAACGCCATAAATACGCTTTTCAACATATATTTGATAGAGCTTGTGAAGAAAATGACATTGAACACCGTCTAACAAAAGTTAGCCATCCTTGGACAAATGGGCAAGTTGAGCGTATGAACAAAACTTTAAAGAATGCCACTGTTAAGAAGTATTACTATCAGTCTCACCAGCAACTCAAAGAGCATCTTTATGACTTTGTTATGGCCTACAATTATGCTAAAAGACTCAAAACTCTTAAGGGTCTTACACCTTTTGAGTTTATATCTTTATAGTGGACAAAATCTCCTGAATTGTTCATACTAAATCCACACCATCACACTCTGGGACCATACACTCCCTGTGTTTCGTAATGTTATACAATCAAATTGATAAAAGCTGTATTATCTCCTTGCAGCATTAAGTGTATATTTTTTGCTATTTTTTCCACTAAGGGAGTAACATTATCAAAATTTGAAAATTTTGATAACACATAATCTGCTAAGCTTCTTTGATCTTCAGGTCTACCCACTCCAAATCTCAAGCGCCAATAATCGTTGCCAATAAAACTATCTATGGATTTAAGTCCATTATGTCCAGCAGAGCTACCACCTTTCTTTATTTTTATTCTTCCAAGTTCCAAATCAGCGTCATCGTGTATGACAACAATATTATCTAGCGATAATTTGTAAAAATTTCGTATTTTTGCAACAGGGATGCCTGAATTATTCATAAATGAATAAGGCTTTATTAACATGATTTTATTATCATTAATTATGCCAGAGGTTATTAGATAATCGGCTTTTTTAGAGAACGACTGGAAATTCCAATATTTGCAAATTGTATCAACTACGATGAAGCCGATATTATGATAAGTTAACTCATATTGACCACCAGGGTTACCAAGCCCAACTATCAGGTGCACTATTCCTCTGTTTCTGCTTGAGGTTCTTCAACGTCACTATCGGCAGCAGAAATTGTAACAATGGTAAAATTTTCTTCTTCATGAGCTACAAACTTAACACCTTCTGGTAATTTTACATGATTGATATGTATAGATTGGCCAATCATTTTACCGGATAAATCAACTTCAATAACCTGAGGTATTTTATCAGGAGAGCATTTAACAGCAATAGAACGACACAAAACATTAAGCACTCCACCTAATTTGATTCCTGGAGCTTTACTTTCATTCACAAATGATAGAGGTATGTCTATTTTAATTTCACTGCCTTTATCAACAAACTGAAAATCAACATGTTGCACAGTATCCTTTACTACATGCAATTGGATATCGCGAACAAGAGCATATTCCTTTTTGCCCGAAATATTCAGCTCTATCAAATGTGCAGAAAGAGAACCTGATTTATATTGCTTCGTGAATTCCTTTGCAGACAATGTCAAATTTACATTATCATGGCCCTTTCCATATATTATCCCAGGGATGTTTCCTTTCTTCCTTAGAGAATGCATCGCTTTTGTTTTTGTTATATCACGTAACTCTGCATTAATTGTTACTATTTCCTGTTGCGTCATCGATTACTCCTATTCAGCTAATCCTTTTAATATAATTTAATAATAATATAACATAAAAATATTTATTTCAAACTTCATTCTTTCATACTAATTGTTTGTGAAAGGATTTATTTAGATATATATTTAAACTGATTTAACAAGAACTATGGGCATTGACGATAAAGTAGTTTTTAGGATTTATAAACCAACAAGAACTGCAACACAATCTGGTTTAGGTAATACAAATTTCTGGCACCTAAAAATTGAATCTGGCTCTTACTATAGCTCTTTTTACAATAATCCGAACAGATCATAATATGCTACTGCTCTACCATACCCATAAGCACATATCTTATCCTATTCGGACTATTCCGAGAAGTGCTATACATTGAACCTTTGATGGGGTGGGTTGGCTCAAAAGATCCAAAAAAACAGATTGTATTAAAGTTTGATTCTCTTGAAAAAGCAGTATTCTACGCAAAAAAACGCAACGTTAAATACATAATTGAAATGCCAAAAAATGTTAAGAGGCTGCCAAAATCTTACGCAAGCAATTTCATACTAAAGTAAGTTGCACAACAAATGGTGTTATGCAAGTAGCTGACACTGCTCTCCTTTGTCATCCCAGTCCCCAGACACTGGGATCCAGGAATTTTATTAAGTTGGTAAGCATAAAAATAGCTGTTTTACGTTAAAATACAATGTTTTGATGATTATGGAAAGGCTGGATCCCAGTGTCAAGCACTGGGATGACACCATTTGTTGTAAACTCACTTTTACTCTATGGTTATACTACCTTGCCGCTATCCTGAACGAATACAAAGTAAGTTTTATTGTGATGTGCTCATCTGTAAAAAATAAGACTTAATCTCACTGTTGATCATGGATTTTAAGTTGTGCTAGTACACTGCGGCCATTTAGAGAGTCAAGATTTTTAACCTGGCTAGCCAGTATTAAAGAGTTATTTTTCAGGTATTTCTTTACAAGGCTTGCAAGCCTTTTTGGATTATTCAAATAGCTCCATTCTGCTTGTAAAACTTTTATATCACTTTGCACTAAATTAATTTCACTTTTTATTTTTATTAGCTCTCTATTTAATGACTGAACATGTAATTTTACCTTAAATAGTCCTACAATGCTAAGAAAAAACATAACTATTGAGATGATGCAGAAAGTTCTCATGACAACCTCTGTATAGCTCTTAGTTTTGCTGAGCGTGAACGCGGATTTGCACTTACTTCTTCTATACTTGCTTCGATCACTTTTTTATTTAGAAGAGAGAATGTCTTGCAATCAGTAGCACATAAATCTTTAAAAAAAGTTTTGACTATACGATCTTCTAAGGAATGAAAGGTGACGACAATTAATTTGCCATTCTCACTTAAAATCTCAGATGCAGCTTTAATGCCCTTTTCAAGTTCTCCCAGCTCATCGTTTACCCATATTCTGATTGCCTGAAATGTTCTGGTTGCAGGATCAATTTTGCTTTTTCCACGAAATACCACGGAACGTACAATATCCGCAAGCTCAAATGTAGTTTTGATAGTTTTCTTCTTCCGTGCATTTACTATTGCTCTTGCGATTTTGCGAGAATGACGTTCGCCTCCGTAGTTATATATAGTATTTGCGATTTCTTCTTCGCGTAAAGCGTTAACAAACGTTGAAGCGTTTATATAAGAAGAGTTATCCATGCTCATATCGAGTGGACCATCATGTAAAAATGAGAACCCTCTATCTCCGTTATCAAGCTGCATAGATGAAACTCCGATGTCAAAGACCACTCCATCCACTCCGTTTGATGTCATTCCAGCGCGTGACCAGTTATTTTTTCCAGTATCAAGTACTGGGATGACAGGAGATGGCTCAACGCTGCTTAGTATACTTTTAATATTACTAAACTTCTCAATGAATAGTTTTATTCTATCTGGATATCTAACGCTTAAATCATCATAAAACTTAGTTACCGTTTCATCTCTATCAATTGCATATACTTTGCAATCAGCTGACTCCAATATTGCTTTGCTATACCCTCCAGCTCCAAATGTGGCGTCCACGTATATGCCACCATCCTGCGGTGATAGTAGTGATAGCATCTCTTTTAACAAAACTGGAGTGTGTGTCATATCAAAAAATTTAAGTACAGTTGGTGTAGATATCCTACTCTACTCTACTCTTCAAATCAATTTTATTTATGTACATAGATTTTCTTGCCAAAATATGGTATCTTATCGGAATATATAAGCAATAATATTAAAATTAAGGTTTAATATTGTTAATATAATATTCACATAACGTTCACATTTTTTTTTATATATAAGATCAAACAGGCTATAGGGAAATTATGCAGCAAATAACAAAAGTAATATTTTCAAGTTTGATTTGTAACACTTTATTGTGGTATGACCACATGCTTTTTGGCCACTTAATAAACATAATAGGTGGTGTGTTTTTTCCATCGGATGATCAACTAACCAGCGTATTGAAGGCTTTTGGAGTGTTTGCAGTGGGTTTCTTAATGAGACCAGTCGGTGCTGCTATATTTGGTCACATTGGTGATAAGCATGGCAGAGGAGTTGCCTTATTGCTCTCGGTTATATTAATGACTTTATCAACCATATTAATTGCTTTTGTTCCAGGTTATCAAAGAATTGGAATACTAGCGTCAATGCTGGTAGTTTGTTTAAGGCTATTGCAGGGTATATCCCTTGGAGGAGAAGCAGGAAATGCACCATTTTTAATAGAACATGCTCCTAAAACAAAAAAGGATTTTTTGGCAGCATTGAAGTATTAAGTGCAATTCTTGGTTCAATATTAAGCCTGATGGCGGTACTCATATGCAAAAAAGTATCTGATTTTGAATCTTGGGGGTGGAGATTACCTTTCATTTTCAGTTTAGCAATGGGATTAATCAGCATATATATGAGATATATACTTGATGAAAGCCCAGAGTATAAAAGACAAAAAAATCCGTCTAAATTGCCATTAAAAGAGTTATTAAACAATTACAAAAAGCCTGTTCTAATATCAATAGGTATTGACTTGGTTGAAAATGCGTCTCTCTCTATATATTTGGTCTTTTTCAATGTGCTTACGAATAAAATATTAACAGTAAATACTCATTTTAATCATATAGTGGAAATACTGAGTCAAATTGCACTTGGAGGATTGACAATATTGTTTGCAATACTTTCTGATAAGGTAGGAAGAGAAAAAGTTATGAAGTTTGCATTTATAGCTTTTGTAATAGTGAGTTATCCAGTTTTTTCAATGTTATGTAGTGGCAATTATAGCACTTCTCGCAATAGTCCGAATAGGATAAGATATGTGCTTATGGCTATGGTAGAGCAGTAG
>NZ_JAPQLF010000110.1:0-8051 GCF_028982105.1 Wolbachia endosymbiont of Drosophila bicornuta
TATACATCCTCTAAAAGAAATCAAAAATTGTTGAACTGGTCAATATTTATAACTAATGTTCCAGAAAATAAAATTAGTGCTGAGCAAGTATTAACGATTTACAGAGTAAGGTGGCAAATTGAGTTATTATTTAAATTGTATAAAAGCCATATCAGGCTTGATAAGGTAAAAGGAAAGCCATGCAGAGTATTATGTGAACTATATGCTAAATTGTGTGCAATTCTTATATTTCACGGCATAGTTGGTTGCACAGAAGTGAAAAAGAATACAGAACTTAGCTTAACAAAGGCATTTATTGATCTAAAAAGGCGGGTTAGAGAGTTATTTTTAGTATTAACCAAAATTAATAGTTTAAAAGCATTTCTTAAAAAACTCACTATAACTTGGTCGCGATTTTCATTAAAAGACAAACNTAGAAGGGCTAGAGTATCCACTTTAACCTCTCTAAATTTGCTCACAATCTCTTAACTTGACGCGTATGATTATTGAAATATTAAAGAATCTGTTGCATCATCTTAGGCACTTGGTGACTTTAATTTTTTATAGAAAGAAGTTATTCGTAGGTTTAGTAGGGTATGAATGTAGAAAATAAACAGTCTGAAATACTTAGTAATCGTATATTTAAGAAGAGAGATGGCACATCAACAGGTGATCATGGTTGCAAGTATGAAGTAAAATTATTAATGCTGTATCTACTTTATGGGTTAAGTAGTAAAATTGACTTTTGGTTAGCATCAAACATAGAAGGTTTTGGAGCCTTTGATGATATTTTTTTGAGTATAAAGATCAGAAGAACAAATCGAGAATTATCTTGGTTCAAGCTAAACACCGTAACGACCATAGTTCATCAGCGAATATTACTTTTGAAGATGTTTATTGATGGAAACAATAGAAAGCTACAGAAAGAGGATTTCGGGTTAAACAAATATTTTGAATCTCATCCTGAGATTAAGCAAAACCCTGAGTATAAGAACAGTGATATTACACTTGTCATTCATGCTAATGTTAATGTGAACTTAAAAAAAGGTACAGAAAAGCAAGGCAAAGTAGAAACATTAGAGGAGTATCTGGAAGAGTCAAAGTTAACAGATGATAACATTTTAAGTATTTATGAAGGTCACAGAGGAACGTGCTACAAAATAAAAAATCATATTGAACTGAAAAAATACTTCAGTTGCGGCAGTGAAGATGAAATAGAAGATTTTTTACTTAGAATAAGGTTTGTAGTTAATCAACCTAATCATTCAAAATTAGATGATATTATTAAGAAAGAAATAGGGAGTATATACAAAATATCAGGCAAGAAAAATATTGACATGGTTTTTGACTTTGCACGCGGGAAGGTAGAAAAATGGTGGGAACAACAGGGTAGCGAAGTTTCTTATCTAACAAGAAAAGACAATTATTTTAAGGAAGCCATAGAACATCTTTATAGTCTCAAACTTAAGGAAGATCTACCTGAATTTTGGCAAGTCCCTCTCCGAAATTATAACTTTGTCGGCAGAGAAGCGCTGCTAGATAAAATAGAAGAATGCCTGAAAGCTAATGATACAGCAACACTAGTTGCTTGTCATGGAATAGGTGGAATAGGTAAAACACAATTAGCATTAGAATTTATTTGGAGTAAGCTCCAAAAATATAGATGGATAATTTGGCTTGATACACGAGATAGAAATACTTTAATTAACGAGTACATCAAGTTAGGACGTGGACTAAACGTTATTCATGGTTACAGAGAAAACGTTCGTGAAGGAGATCACGCCAAGCATGTTAAGTATTGGCTAGAACACCCTGAACGTGCTGGGTGGCTACTGATATGCGATAACGCTCCTAACTACAAAGATATAGCAGATTTACTTCCTATAGAAGGAGGAAAGATATTATTAACTTCTCGTTATACATTTGGCTGGCCACAACCACAGAACACTATTTCTGTTGATGTTTTTGAACCTGGAGAATCAAGGAGCTACATTTGTAAGATACTAGAAGTGGAAGGAACAAAGCTAGATATAATTCAAGTGGATGCATTAGCAAAGACATTAGGTCATTTACCTTTAGCTTTAGCCCAAGCAAGCGCTTATATAAAGAAAACAGGTATAAATATTTCAGACTATTTGAAATTATATAACGATAGAAAACGAGCTTTATTATCTGATGAAACATTGCTTGAAACATTTCCAGCCGACGCTAATAGAGAGACTGCAGCAATAGTGTATGTTACATGGGACATCACAGTAGAAGCAATAAAAAAAGAATCCTTATTGGCAGCTAACTGGCTTACTGCTTGTGCTTACTTAGATGGTAGTCCTATTCCTCAATCTTTACTAGAAATCTTTGCTGATAATCAAGAAAATAATCCTTCCTTAGAAACTTTCCATGAAGCGTTTGGAATATTAATAAGTTACTCCATGTTAACTACCAAAAAAGATCATAGTATGTTAATACACAGCTTGGTTCAAGAAGTGATAAGGCTAAAGTCAGAGAAAAGTGGAAAAACTAAAGAAGACATAAAGACTGTTTTTCAACTATTACAAAAGGGTTTTCCTTACCACAGTGATAAACTAGAAGATTATGCTAAGAAACGACAATTATTACCACATTTAGAAGCATTTTTATCACACATGGATAATTTGCTAGAAAAAAATTCTTCAGAAAAGCAAACAATAGAAAAGGATTATCTTTTAGATTTGTTAATGTGGATTAATGATGGATACTCTGATTTAGGTAACCCTAAAAGACAAAAGGAGTTGATCGAATGGATTTTACCTATTCTTCAGAGGCATTTTATCCATGATTATGAAATTGCTACACTGCTGGTAAGTCTTGGTATTGCTTATAATGCTTTAGACAATACTCGGAACGCAAAAGAGTTGTTTGAATGGGCTTTACCTATTCTTGAGAAATATTATGGTTCTGATTGTCCTAAAGTTGCTGTTGCACTGACAAACCTTGGTAACGCTTATGAGGATTCGGGTAATCCTCATAAAGCAAAAAAGTTGTTTGAATGGGCTGTACCTATTTTTGAGAAACATTATGGCTCTGATCATCCTAAAGTTGCTGTCATACTGACAAACCTTGGCCACGCTTATGAGAATTTATAGCACTTCTCGCAATAGTCCGAATAGGATAAGATATGTGCTTATGGCTATGGTAGAGCAGTAGCATATTATGATCTGTTCGGATTATTGTAAAAAGAGCTATAGATAATCCCCGGAGAGCAAAAAAGTTGTTTGAGCAAGCTTTAGCAATTCAAGAGAAACATTATGGACTTGATCATTTCGAAGTTGCTAAACTACGGGCAAACCTCGGTCTTGTTTGTTATGTTTTGGGTGATCTTCAGAAAGCAAAGGAGCTGTCTGAACGGGCTTTACCTATTTTTGAGAAACATTACGGTCCTGACCATCTTGAATTTGTTAAACTGTTGTCAAACTTAGGTGTCATTTATTGGGGTCTAGGTCATCATAAGAAAAGAAAGAGGTTACTTGAACTGGCTTTAGCAATCAAAAGGAAACATTACAGGTCTGACCATTTCGAAGTTGCTATACTGCTGGTAAATCTTGGTATTGCTCATAATGCTTTAGGTAGTTCTCAGAAAGCAAGAGAGTTGCTTGAACGTGCTTTACCTATTTTTGAAAAACACTATGGCCCTGATCACCCGGAAGTTGCTAAACTACTGGTAACCCTTGGCATTACTTATGGCATTTTAGGTAAACATAAGAAAAATCAAGAGTTGCTTAAACGGGCTTTACCTGTTTTTAAGAAACATTATGGCCCTGATCATCCGGAAGTTGCTAAACTGCTGGCAGAGCTAGATGATATTTAGGCTTTTAGCAACACTAGATTAATAATCACTTATTTTATAATCACACTTCCAAAACTAACCTGTTTGGATCTTCTATATAATTTTTTATTTTAACGAGGAAAGTTACTGCTCCTTTGCCGTCAACTATTCTGTGATCGTAAGAGAGAGCAATGTACATCATAGGTCTGATTTCTACTGCATTACCAACAGCAACTGGCCTGTTTTGTATTGAATGCATTCCAAGTATTCCAGATTGCGGAGGGTTTATTATCGGAGTGGAAAGAAGTGAACCGTATACTCCACCGTTTGAGATGGTAAATGTTGCACCTTCCATTTCTGATACTTGTAATTTACCCTCACGAGCTTTTTTGCCAAGAGCAACTAAAGTCAACTCAATTTCTGCAAATGACATCTGATCGGCACCACGAATAACTGGTACAACAAGACCTTTATCGGTGCCAACAGCAACACCTACGTCATAGTAATGTTTATATATGATTTCATCGCCTGAGATTTCAGCGTTAATTTCAGCAATTTCTTTCAATGCTTGCACCGCTGCCTTTATAAAAAACGACATAAAACCAAGTTTTATTCCACATTTTTTTTCAAAGGCGTCCTTATATTTTTCTCTTAGATCCATGACATTCTTCATGTCAATTTCATTGAACGTGGTCAGTATTGCAGCAGTATTTTGCGATGCTTTCAAACGAGCGGCAATTACTTGCCTTATTTTGCTCATTTTTACTCGTTCCTCTCTTTGCTCTCCATTTACTACACTTTTTGGCAATTCGTATTGTTTTATTGCAGGCTGTTCTGTTTTGTTTATATGGCCTATTACATCTGCTTTTGTTATTCTGCCTCCCATGCCAGTTCCTTTGACGCTTTCTGCACTGATTGCATTTTCTTCCATAATTTTACGAGCTGATGGAGCATCTTTTTTAGCAGCACTTTCGCTTTTATCTTCTTTTCTCGCTTCCTCTTTTACTTCTCCCATGGAAAGCTTCGCTAACAATTGATCAGGACTTATTACATCATCTTCTTTTATAAGAAATTCAGTTATTTGCCCTGAAGCTTCTGCAGTTAATTCGAGTGCTGTTTTGTCAGTTTCAATTTCAAAGATCAAGTCATCTACTTTTACTGCTTCTCCAATACCCTTCTTTATTTTTACTATACCTTCTGTAACTGATTCACCACCAAGAGTTTGTGGTGCTCTGATTTCTATAATTTTGCTCATAAAACAACTTCCGTATAAAACTTTTTATAGATTTATACATGAAAAGAGACATGTAATAAACTAATAAATTCATTGAGGCTCTTATCATTTAGAAGTGACAAACGGATAACATATTCCCAAATGTCATTCCAGCACGTGACGCTAGGCCATAAAAATTCCTTGACAAGCTTTGTCAGCCCCCATATCATGGTACTGAAGCTATTTATTTATCTTCGCAGTCTGTGCAGGTTAATGACAAAAAACTTAGGGTATTTGGCGTCTCATGTTTAATTTTTCGCACTACGTGCATCGCATGTCTTTAAAAATTTTAGGTTTTTACCTATATAAGCCGAAACGCGCTTACAAAGCGTTTGAGACAGCAAAAAACGTCAAATTGACAAGGGAGAATTTGAATGCTAGCTACTACGTGGTTTCTTTGCCTTTTTTCCTGCTTGGTAAATTTCTTAAACACTTGCGGTGTAGGTTAGTTGCAAGTTAAAAGCAGCTAAATCGCTCTTAATCAAGCGTTTTAGAATAAAAAAAACGCCGATATTTTAGTACATAGTAAATAGCCAACCACCACGGGGCTTCTTTTGCCTTTTTTTTCGCTTGGTAAATTTTTTAATATTTATAGCTAAACGACAACCGTCATCCCGCTGCTTGTTAGCGGGATCTAGAGATACCGTGACGGTATGACGGTTCGCGGTGGTATGACGATAAGGTTTATACCTTGTCATGCAAGTACTAGGATCCAGTAAGCTTATTTATGCATATAAAAGGTTATTATTTTGTAAAGTCAAAGTTGCTTTTGGTTTTAAGTTAAAGTACAATAAATGCAAAGGTTTATATAAACTGGATCCAAGTAGTCAGCTACTTGAATGACATCAGACAAACAATCGTACACATGCTAGTCAAAATGGGTACCAGAGGAAGCAAGCTTGCAGTTGCCCAGGCTTTGGAAGCAAAACAAAAGTTGCTGGATTCTTTTCCTAACTTATCTATTGAAATTGTTAAAATAAAAACTTCTGGAGATAAGTATGCAAACGCAAATCTTGCTGAAATAGGAGGCAAAGGATTATTCATTAAAGAAATTGAGACTGAATTGCTCGAAAATAATATAGACATGGCAGTTCATTCGCTAAAAGATATGCCTGCGTTTTTCTCAGGGGGTTTAACAATTCCTTGTGTTTTAGAAAGGCTAAGTTCATGCGATGTGTTTATTTCTCATAAACACAATAGCCTTGAGTCTTTGCCACAGCAGGCTACTATTGCCACTTCTTCAATAAGAAGAAAAGTTCAATTGTTAAATGTTAGACCAGATTTAAATATAGTACCGCTACGTGGAAATCTAACAACCAGATTGCAAAATCAAAGTTTTGATGGAATAATTCTAGCTGAAGCAGGACTCATAAGATTAGAAAAACATCACTTGATTACAGAGGTATTGCCACCAAAAGTTATGTTAAGTGCAGTGGGGCAGGGGGCGGTTTGTATTCAATGTAGAAGGAATGATGTAAAAATTATCGATCTTTTAGAGAAAATTAATAATAATATGTCTTTTATAGGAGTGAAATCAGAGCGCAGTTTTATGAAGACAGTGAATGGTTCATGTTTTACACCACTTGCAGCTTTGGCTGAATATGTGAGCGAAAATATGCTACACCTTCGTTGTATGTTAGCAAGTGGAAAAAATATATACTTCACTGAGCGCACTTCATTTATAGAAGATGCGGAGAAAATGGGTATGGATGCAGGATTAGAGTTGAAATCAAAATGCTTATAAGCTTACCTAAAGTACGTGGAATCTATCGTTATGATGTCTTAATGTCTAAAGCGACGTGGTTAAATGTTGGTGGACGAGCTGATGTATTATTTAAACCATGTGATATTGAAGATTTAACATACTTGATTAAAAATACTGAACTGCCAGTTAGCGTTATTGGTGCAACATCCAACATAATAGTGCGAGATAGTGGCATTCGAGGAATAACAGTAAAATTAGGTAAGGAGTTTGCATATATTAAAAGTAAGGGTAACAACTCTATTGTAGCTGGGGGAGCTGTGCTGCTCAGCAACCTTGCTCACTTTGCGGGAAATCAGCAGATTAGTGGGTTGGAGTTTCTAGTTGGAATTCCAGGAACAGTTGGTGGCGGAATAGAAATGAATGCAGGTGCATATGGTAGTGATATCGCAGGTGTTGTACAATCCATAAAAGCAGTGAATCTAGAGGATGGAAACCTATATGAGTTCTCCAGCGAAGAAATGGGGTATTTTTACCGTGGACATAGCCTAAAAGGAAATTGGATTTTTGTTGAAGCTGAGTTTAAAGGAGTAAACTCAGAGTATGAGCTTATACTGCAAAGGTTAAAGGAAGTTATTGAGAGGAAAAATAAAAGCCAGCCAATAAGAGGAAAAACTGCTGGGTGCATATTCAAAAATCCAAAAAACTACCGAGCATGGGAGTTAATTGATAAATCTGGCTGCCTAGGGTTAAATATTGGTGGAGCTAGAATCTCTCAGAAACATTGTAACTTCTTGCTCAATTACGATAATGCAACTGCATCTGACTTGGAAAACCTTGGCAACAAAGTAAAAGATGCAGTAAAGGATAAATTTAATGTTGAACTTGAGTGGGAAATAAGGGTTTTGGGTAGCTATTAGATAGTTTTTATAGCTTATGTATATTCGTTCAGGAGAACGGCAAATAAGGTAAACAAGTAATCTAAAAAAATAATCATAGAGAAACCGTGAGGTAATGTGGTTAATCTTGTAGAACTTTGCAAGAATCTAGAGAGAAAAATAGCAAAGTTATACCAATTCTCATTATTAGTGAATCAAATAAGCGATATTGTAGAGTTATAGCATTTCTCATAATAGTCCGAACAGGTCATAGGAAGGCAGAATCAACAGCACGACGAAAGGATTCGAATAGAGGAATGTCTTTCCTGGCTCTGTTTTTTATAGCAAACCAATGATGCTCAATTTTGTTGAAATCTGGAGAATAAGGCGGCAGATACAAAATTTCTGCACCAACCC